>JBKPJP010000102.1:0-9536 GCA_046730735.1 Acidobacteriota bacterium
ATTTGGTCTTGCACCGCGAGGAGTTTGCCTGGCCGCGCATGTCACCACACGCGCCGGTGCGCTCTTACCGCACCATTTCACCCATCACCCGTTGCCGGGCTGGTTTGCTTTCTGTTGCACTTGTCGTCGCCCCACAGCCTTTGGCTGTCAAGCGCCCCGCCGTTAGCGGGCTCGCTGCCCTGTGGTGTTCGGACTTTCCTCTCCCGGCTGACGCCGGCAGCGACCGCCCGACCTGTTCTTATGCAAGGCGGGTGAATTATAGCAGAGGGTGTTCAACAGGTATACACCGCAGGGGCTTTGCCTCTAAAGGCGCGTCTGACCCAAAACCGAGTAGGTCTGACTCAAAAGGGGGTGACCTCGTGAGTAAAGACCTAAGGGGCAGTCTGCTGATAGACAGAGCGGCAGACGCGGGCGACAATCCCGGCGGGAACCATCTACCAGACGATCTAATCACGCTTTTATGTGGATCGCTGGCTGTTCTCTGAAGGATTGGCCTAAGCAAATGAGATGTACGCTGTTAGACGCAAACAACCATTGGTTTTCTCTCAGCGGTGCCTGTCCGCACTGCCGCCGTGACTCGGTATTCATAATCGTGGCAGGGCCGCCGCATAAGTATTTCATTGGTAGCTACCGCTTTAACTACGGATATTGCGCCGCAATGCAATGTCAAGGGTGCCTGAAGTTCATCCTCGGGCTAGTAGGGGACACATCGGCAGGTACGTGGGAGTACATGGAACACTATCCTATCGGCAAACCAGATGAATCGGTAGACGAAAGTGTGCCAGAAGAGATAGCCAACGACTTTGCAGAGGCGATGCGCTGTCTTTGGATTGAATCCTATAAGGCGGCCGTAGCTATGTGCCGCAGGTCTGTTGAGGCCGCATGTCACGACCTTGGCGCTACCGGGAGAAATCTTTACGAGAAAATTGAAGACCTTGCCTTGAAAGGCGTCATTACAGATCGGATGCGTCGCATGGCCCATCGGGTACGCCTAACGGGTAATGAAAATCTGCACGGCAAGGGAAAGGCGTCCGGCGCGCACTTCGATGCTGAAGATTTGGCGGGAATGCAAGAGCGAGATGCGCTAGCGATGGTCACATTTACCAAAGAATTCTTTCACCACATTTACGCAATCGAAGCCTTGCTCAAACAGTACGAAACGCCGCCGGAAGGTGAGACTCCGGAGGCGTCTTAGTTTTGCTCGGTGGCCAAAAGGTCTGATCAATTCCGAACTCAAAAATTGGTTGGATAAGGCAACAGATATTGTGACAAAGAATCTTGCACAAAGCCTCATTAGTTTGCGCCGTTTCAGTTCGGAGCGCGACGCCAAACCCCGCCTTGATCATGCTGAAAGTAGTTTCGACGTTCGAGCGTCGGAAATCTCTTTCAGAAGGGCGTCACGAAAGGCGGTTAGGACTTTGATAAGCAAGTTGATCTTGGCAAGGCTGCGGCGACGATGGCCGTCAAATCTCTGACTTTTGGGTCAAGTACGGTTTTTTGGCAAAGCCCACCGCAGGGGCTTTGCTCTAAAAATCACTTGTCGTTGCGCGACGCGGCTTGCCGTCTGATGTGAGGCGGGGCTTGCCCCGCCGGTAGCCTACTAAAAATAAACTAGGGCTATGCCCCCTGGTGCGGACCTCAAGACCTGAACAGTCAAGGGCAAGCCCTGAGTCGCGACGGCGGGGCCGAGCCCCGCCTCACATCAGGCGGCGAAGCCGCGTCGTGTAACAACAGGTGACTTTTAGGGGTAAGCCCACCGCAGGACTGCAGGCACCGCAGGGTAAATCACTGTTTAGCCGAAGTATTTGAAGCCGACGCGGAGGCTGTTTGTCCATGTGGAGGGCAGAAAGAGTGCCACCGTCACCGAGGTGAGCGCGTGGGAGAGCGCGAGGGCGAAGAGGTTCGGTTGTTTTTGATAAACGATCGCCCAGATCACGCCGCCCGCAAGCGTGAGTGCGAACAGCATCGGATTGGGTAGATGAACTCCGGCAAAAAGCAGCGCCACCAGCAAGACGCTTTTCCAACCTCGCCCGTTGAGGATCTGAGCGCGACGATTGATATAACCCTGCAACGCGTACTGCTGAAATAGTGCCCAGAAAGGGACCAGCAGAAAGCGCAGGGGGAACGGACGACCGAGGGGCGCGAAACCAGAGACAACTATGATCAACGCCATTGCGATGATGGTGGGTAACAACAAGAGCTTCGCGGCGGCGAAGAAGTTGTCAGTGCGAAAGCCAAGGTCGTGGAGGGTCTCACCATACACGCGATGCGAGAAGATCATCAGGGTGAGAGCGAGTGCAACCGGAATTGCGAGTGCGAGTTTGCTTGGACCAATAAGAGCAAGGACTACCCACTCGGCGATCAAACACGAGAGAACGACGGAGACGATCTCCCAGAGTGCGAGCGTGGCGGGTTTGATTGTATCGTCCGTTTGCATTTATGTGCGGAGAGAGTTTCACGCAAAGGCGCAAAGGAAGACGCAAAGGCGCAAAGGTAAAATTCTTCTTTGCGCCTTTGCGGCTTGGCTTTGCGCCTTTGCGTGAAATCTTTTCCAGGTACCGTCTTCAAGAATTTCGAACTTTATTGGATCTCCCAACATCTGCAACGTGTAACGCGAACCATTCCCGCTTGCGTGCACCGCATACACTCTCGCCTCGTGTACTCCCTTCAAACCCGAAAGCGGAAAGCTGTAGCCGTGCCACTCATCCCTGGACCATCCGGCCGCAACCACATCGGGTCGGGAGAGCTGGGCCACCTGTGTGCCTGCAAGCTTCCCGTCAATAAACAACTGCACCTCAACACGCCCCCACGGATCAGCATCGTTGACAGCCCAACCGGCTATCCTCTTCTCCTGGACCACTGCCTCGCCCCACCCATGAAACGTAGGCGGGAACGCTTTCAAGTGCACGACCACCGCGATCGTCGCCACCAGAATCGTGTCGAGAATGGATTTAACGATCAGCAGCTTGACGAGCTTGTTCATTCAGAAGTTTCGGGTGTCTTCGGGAGCGCGTTCGGCGGAAACAACGCCGGCCAGCGGGCTTTGAACTCGTTTCTCACAAGCTCTTCGACTTCGTCAGCCGTGCCTGCGGCCAGACATTTCGTCGCAATCTCCTGTGCCTCGTTTGTATCTATTTGCGTAAGCACTGTCCGGACACGCGGAATCATCGCGGGAATCATACTCAGGTCGATCGTGCCCATTCCCGCCAGCAGCACGGCGTAAGCAGGCGTCGAGGCCATCTCACCACAAACAATCACCGGAATGTCCGCGTCTCTCGCGGTCCGCAAAGTGCGGTCGATACCGTAAAGCACTGCCGGGTGCAACGTGCGAAACCAGTCGGAAACCTTGTCGTTACCACGATCCACCGCGAGCGTGTATTGGACCAGATCGTTTGTTCCCAATTCAAAAAAGTCAACTTCACTTGCGATCTTTTCGGCGGTCAAAACCGCGGATGGAATCTCGATCATGGCGCCGATCCGTACCGCGGAAAACGGGACATTCTCCGCCGCCAGATTCTCAATCTCTTCATCAATCACTCGCTTCGACATGCGCACATCGGCAACGTCAGCCACCATCGGAATTACCAGACTCAACTTTCCCGCAGCGGCGGCGCGCAGGATCGCGCGCACCTGCGTGCGCATGATCTCTTTGTGACGCAGGTTGAACCGAACTGCCCGCAGGCCCAGCGCCGGATTGCGCTCCCGCTCCTTCACTTCAGACCCGACTTCACCGCCAACATCGAACAACCGCACAACCGCTCCGTACTCTCCCGCTGCTTCAGCGAGCGATTTATACGCCTCGTACTGTTGCTGCTCAGAACTCATGAGACCCGGTCGCGATAACAGAAACTCGGAACGAAACAAGCCGACCCCACACGCGCCGAAATCATGGATCGCGCGAAACTCCGTCGGCAGCTCTACGTTCGCTCGCAACGAAATCTCAACGCCATCCACAGTCTTGACCGGCCCACACTCGACAACGTCCGGCGGGCCGGCAGTTGGACCAACACTTCCGGTTGTCAATTGATATTGTTCGACAGTGTCCGACGCAGGATGAAGAATCACTTCTCCGCGTCGCGCATCGACGAGGATGCGATCACCCGTGCGCGTGCGATGATAGAAATCGCGCAATCCGATAACAGCAGTCAGACCGAGACCACGCGCAATGATCGCCATGTGCGAAGTCCAGCCTCCGGCGTCAGTGGCGATTGCTTTCACGTGGTTGAGATTGAGCTCCGCGATGGTTGAAGGCAGAAGATCGGTCGAGACGATCACCGCGTCTTCCAAAAGATTCGGATACTTCGGTCCTTCGCCGGTTAGATTCGCCAGCAGACGTTGAATCACGTCTTCGATGTCGGAGCCACGTTCACGCAGATAGTCGTCGTTGATTTGTGTGTAGATTGAAAGCAGACGATCACCGACAACTTTCGCCGCCCAGTCGGCGTTGCAACGTTCCCTGTCGATGTAGTCTTCGACGTCGCGCGTGAGTTTTGCGTCCTGGAGAAATAGCAGGTGCGCGTCAAAGATGTAAGCATGGCCGCGGCCGAGCTCTCTTTCGGCACGCTCTTTAATAGCCTCGAGTTGGCGGCGCGATAATCTGACTGCGGCGCGAAAGCGTCTGCGCTCGCGTTCCAGCTCCGCTTCCGCAATCTCGGCGCGATAGACCTCCCGCGTGCCTTCCTGTAAACGCAGCACACGCCCAATCACGACCCCCTCCGAAATGCCGAGACCCTTGCAACGCAGTTCGTTTATAGCGCGCGAAATCTGCTTGCCGTCGGCCTTCTCGAATTCGTCAAAATCGCGCGAGAAGAGACCGACAACGGCATCGAGTGCTTCGTGTTCGTCGTCGCCGCTGGCGACGATCCGCAGATCGGTACCACGACTGGCAGCGAGTGTCAGAATGCTGAGAATCGACTTCGCATCTGCTTCGGCGCCGCCGTCGAGACGTTGCAATGTGAGATGGCTTTTGAACTGGCTCGCCACGCGTACGAGGTTGGCGGCGGCGCGTGCGTGAAGGCCGAGACGACTGGTGACCTTGACTCTCCGTTCGGCCACAATCAATCGGCTCCACTTTTGGGTGGTGGTGTCGCGAGCAAGGCGCCGGCGAGATAGATTCCCTGGCGTCCCTGATCGCAGATCTTGCGCGCTATCTCGGCCAGCGGATCTTCGGCGGTGGCGGTCGCGAGTTTGATTACCATCGGCAGGTTAACTCCGGTTATGACCTCGACCGCGCCTTCTTCGAGGAACATCGAAGCGATGTTGGTGGGCGTACCGCCAAACATGTCGGTGAGCAGCAACACGCCCCTTTGCTGCGAAACGCGCGTGATCGCGCGTTGGACTTCGTCGCGCGCGGCGTCGACGTCGTCGTGCCAGCCGATCGAAACGGCGGCGATGTGCGATATTGGACCAATTATCATCTCGGCGGCCGCGAGTAGTTCACCCGCGAGATGCCCGTGCGTCACGATCACGCCCGCCACTCTCTTCACTTCTGAATGTTGAGAACTCATCTGCGTTTACCTTACGCATTCGAGCGGCGCACTTTGCGCACGTCACGGTGCGAAGCATGCGCGTCGAAGCCTTCGCGGCGCAACGCGCGCGCGAGCGCGTTGGCAATCATTACCGAGCGATGCCGCCCGCCCGTACAACCGATACCGACACTCACGTACGACTTTCCTTCGCGCTTGTAAAGCGGCAACAGGTACGAAAGCAAATCCGTAAACCGCTTGAGCGTCTCCTTCACTTCTTCGTGCGAGCGCAGGTATTTAACGACGCGGCTGTCGTGACCTGACAAACGTTTCAACTCCGGCACAAAGTGCGGATTCGGCAAATGCCTGACGTCAAACAATAACTCCAAGTCGCCCGGGTTGCCATACTTGTGGCCGAAGCTCATCACCTGCACGTGCATCGGGGCGCCTTCGCGATCGAGACTGAACCGCTCGAGCAGAAAGCGACGAAGCGTGTGAACGGTGTGATCCGACGTGTCGATGATCTGGTCGGCAAGCTTACGGATCTTCGACATCGCTTCGCGTTCGTCTTTGATCGCAGCCGGCAGTCCCTGACCTTTTTCGGCCGGATGAGGACGACGTGTTTCACTGAAGCGATACTGTAAAACGTCGTCAGAGGCTTCAAAGAAAAGCACGCTGACCTTCAGGCCCAGTGCGCGTAACGCACCGAGTTGCTTTTCGAAGTCAGCGAGAAAACCACCTTCGCGGATGTCGATGACGAGTGCAGCGCGTCTGATTCCCTTCTCCTCGTCATCAGAAACGAGGCGGCCGAAAGTGGGCAACATCGTTATCGGAAGATTGTCGACGCAGAAGTATCCGAGATCCTGAAAAGCATTTGTGGCCGACGACATACCTGAGCCACTCAAACCGGTGATGATTACGATATCAGGGATGGACATCTATAAGACAGTCTACTAGAGTTTAGCCGCAGATAAACGTGGAAGAACGCGGATAAGTCATTTTCTTATCCGCGTTCATTTGTGTTAATCCGCGGCTTTAAGGTTCGATGAGGCCGTAGTTGCCGTCGTTGCGTTTGTAAATCACGCCGAGACGTGAGGTGTCGGCGTCACGAAAGACGAGGAATTGATCCGTTTCGCCGGAAAGTCGCATCGCGGCCTCTTCCGCTGTCATCGGTTTCACTGCATAACGTCGCGCGGGAATGATGCGCGCCGGGCGCGGAGTGGCTTCCAGATTCCCGTCAGGCTGCGGCGCCACGCGACTCGCCGATCTTCCGCTCTGACTGCGATCGATAATCTTCTTCTTGAGTTTTACCGCCTGCTTTTCGATCTTGGCCATGGCCCTCGTGAGCGCCATGTACATGTCGGCGTTTGTATCTTTCGCCGTCAACGTGTGCTCGCGCCAGTTAACGATTATTTCTCCAATCTGTCGGTTCTTTTCGACATCGATAACTACATGAGTGCTCAGGGTTGAGTCGCCGTTGAAAATATGATCCAGCTTCTTGAAATGGTCCTCCACATGACGCCGGATTCCCGGCGAAACTTCAACATGCCTGCCTGTGTATTCGAATTTCATCAGTCGCCTCCCTCCTCGAACGGGGTAAAGATACCAATACGCCAGTCTGACCGAAACCGCGAGTCAGGCTTAAGGCAACAACACTTAATGCTAAAACTTGATTCGCGTCGCGCTCCAGAGTGGGGTTAAACGACGGCGCGACGCTCGCGAGACCCGGGGATCGACATTTGATCGCGATATTTCGCGACAGTTCTACGCGATAACTTTATTCCATCCTTCGCCAGGATTTTCACTACCTGATCGTCAGTAATGGGATTATGAGAATCTTCTTCTTCAATTAGTTTCTTAATCTTCAATTTTATGATGCGAGTGGAAATCTCCTCGCCTTCTTCATTGAGCATGCCCTCAGTGAAAAACCGGCGCAGCTCAATGACGCCCTGCGGAGTGTGCGCGTATTTACGATTGACCACGCGCGAAACTGTGGAAAGGTGCATGCCGATATCTTCAGCAATGTCTTTCAACATCATCGGCTTGATGTATTGCACTCCATGGTCCAAAAACTCTTTCTGCCGCGCGACGATCGACTCAACGACTTTATAGATCGTCTGGCGCCGGTGCTCGATATTGCGCAGCAGGTCCACTGCCGAACGCATCTTCTCGCGAATAAAACTCTTCGTCTCGTTACTGACGCCCTGACTCAGCATCTGCTGGTACTGCTGGCTCACGCGCAGACGCGGGCTCCCATCGTCAGCAAAGTAGATTATGTATTCATCGTCGTTCTCGTCGAGCTTCTCGATATAGATCTCGGGGCTAATCAGAATCGGCTCTTCAGACGAATAACGACGACCAGGATATGGATCGAGCGTGCGAATAAACTGCAACTCTTCGAGCAGAGTTTCAACGTCGATGCCGATCTGTTTCGATAAGTGCGGCAACTTGTGTTGCTGCAGATCGGCAAAGTGTTCGCTGATCAATCTCGCCGCCAGTCGATCGGTCTCGCCGAGCACTTCCAGTTGGACCAGCAGACATTCCTTCACGTCACGCGCGCCGCAACCAACCGGATCGAGACGCATCACGATTTGCCGGGCACGCTCAATGATCTCAGCCGGGATCTTCTCTTTTTCTTCAATCTCTTCATCAGTGGCATTGAGGCGACCATCAGCGTTCAGATTACCGATAACGCAGATCGCCGCATCTCGAACATCGTCTTCGAGAGTCGTCATATTCAATTGCCACTCGAGATGTTCGGCCAGTGATGGCGGTTTGGTCAGGAATTGTTCGAAGGTAGGAGCGTCTTCTTTGTACTCGATTTCCTGCGTCTTGTAGCCGGGATCGAGGTAATCCTGGAATTCACGTCCAAAGTCAATCTCTTCGAAGGCGTCGCGTGGCGTGTCGTCGGCAATACCCTCTTCGCCGCCGCCTTCTTCGTGTTCACCACCTGCTAATACATCCCCGCCTTCACCGTCCGTTGACGCCGGTAAGCTCGATAAAACGTCCCCGTCTCCGGAGCCGTTTGTCGCCGCACTTCCGAGTTCGGGAGCATGCGCTTCAAACGTGTCTGACTCGGCGCTGGCCAGGTGGTCCAGCACCTTCTCGGCGATCTCCTGGACCTCTTCCTGGCTCGGCACTTCCTCGAGTACCGGGTTCTCCAACAACTGTTGTTGAATAAGATCGGTCAGCTCCAGCGAGGTCATTTGCAACATCTCGATCCGCTGGCGCAACTGCGGCGTCAGTACGAGTCGCTGGGAGAGGCTGGTGGTTAACTTAAGAGACATTCTTCAGATCAGATTGCCTTTACTGCTACTTCTTCTTTTGGATTATCGCGGCGTTGGCCGCACGAGAGGATTATAACCGATCCAAGGGCTTCTCTGTGCAATCTCTGTGCACTTTGTCGCTCAAATTATAATTCGCCAACTGGCGTTACAGAGAAAACACAGACATTGCACGGAGTTGTAAACAAATTTTCACATGCGAAACTTTTCACCGAGATAAAGGCGTCGCACTTCCGAGTCTTCCGTTAAGTCGTGCGGCTGGCCCGAACGAAAGATCTTCCCTTCCGCCATGATGTAAGCGCGGTCGGTGACGCCGAGCGTCTCACGCACGTTGTGGTCAGTAACGAGGATACCGATACCACGATTCCGCAAGTAGAGTATTACATTTTGAATGTCGTCTACCGCTTTTGGATCGATACCCGCGAAGGGCTCGTCAAGCAGGATGTACTGCGGTTCGGTTGCAAGGGCTCTGGCTATTTCAGTGCGCCGCCGCTCGCCGCCTGAAAGCGCATCGCCGCGCGTGTTGCGCACGTGCGCGATACCAAACTCTTCGAGCAGTTCTTCGAGGCGTTTGAGCTGTTCGCGACGACGGAGGCCGGTAGTTTCGAGGACCGCGAGAATGTTTTGGGCCGTGGTCATCTTGCGAAAGACGGAAGGCTCCTGCGGCAGGTAGCCGATACCGAGACGTGCACGTAGATACATCGGCAACTTCGTGAGGTCCTGATCCCCGAGAAGAACGTTGCCCCCATCGGGACGTTCGAGTCCGACAATCATGTAGAACGTAGTG
>JBKPJP010000103.1:0-6516 GCA_046730735.1 Acidobacteriota bacterium
AAGGCTCGGCGGCGCGCGCACTGCACCTGCGACGTCAGGCCGCGGGCTTCTTTCACGCCGGTAATACGGCCATGAGCGAAATCACCGGCAAGCGCGGGCAGTTTCGACCGGAGCGTACGGCAGGTGTTTCGGCTCTAAAGCGGCTATTTAACGATCTTGGAGAACGTTACAAGGATCGGCCCGGCGGTTATACACGCATCCTGAAGCTTGGCACTCGCGACGGTGATCGCGCCGAGTTGGCCATCATCGAGCTGGTTGATAATCCGCGTGAAGTTGAGGCTGCTGAAGCGGCGAAGAAGCGGTCCGCAAAAGCATCAGCCTCGAAAAAGAAAAAGAAGAAGAGCGAGCCGGCCGCCGAGACAGAAGCTAACGAGGAGTAAAGAATTTCTCCCGGAAAGGCGCAAAGCGCAAAGTGAATTCTTTGCGGCTTTGCGCCTTTGCGGGAAAACCAAATGTCTGCTCCTAAAGAACAAAGCGAAACTCCGAACCGGCGCGTCCGCTCTGCGAAACCAGCCGCATCGGTGAACATGGACGAGTTGCGCGAGCTGATCGCGCTGCTGCGCGAGAACGGGCTCGCGGAGCTGGAGCTCGAGAACGAAGGATTTCGTGTCCGCCTGCGTCGTGAATCGGCTGGGGGGGCGTCCTACGTCGCTGACGTTTCACCTGCTCCGGCGTCTGCTCCTGTTCCTGCTGCGCCTGCTCCTTCGCCGCCACCCACGACTGGACCAACGCATCCCGGCACTCACGCTTCAACAGAAGCTTCTCAGGATCAGGATCTGCACATCATTCCGTCGCCCATCGTCGGCACGTTCTATCGTTCGCCGTCGCCCTCTGCGGATGCGTTTGTGAAGATCGGCAGTAATGTTGAGCCGGAAACAGTCGTGTGCATAATCGAGGCCATGAAACTCATGAATGAGATTCAGGCCGAGACGAGCGGTGAAGTAGTCAAGATTTATGTTGAGAATGGCCAGCCGGTGGAATACGGCCAGCCGCTTTTTGGAATAAAGCCACAATAAGGCACGCAGGAGATCACAAAGGGCACAAGCGAACGTTTTGTGCCTTTTGTGCTTTTTTGTGGCAGGTGATCTATGGCATTCAATCCGCGCAAGTTCAAGAAGATTCTGATCGCGAATCGTGGTGAGATCGCGTGTCGTATCATCTGGACCTGCAAGGAGATGGGTATCAAGACCGTCGCTGTTCATAGCGATGTCGATCGCGATTCACTGCACGTCCGTTTCGCTGATGAGGCTGCCTGTATTGGACCGGCGCCCTCCGCGCAGAGTTATCTCAACATTCCCGCCATCATCAGCACCGCTGAGATCTTCAACGTCGATGCCATTCATCCGGGCTACGGGTTTCTGGCTGAGTCGCCGTACTTCGCGGAGATCTGTGAAGCGTGCAACATCAAGTTTATTGGACCACCGGCGAATGTCATTCGTTTGATGGGCGACAAGATCGAAGCGCGGCGCGCGATGCACGAAGCGGGTTTGCCAATCGTGCCCGGTAGTTCAGGCGAAGTGACTTCTGAAGAAGAAGGCAGAAAAGTCGCGCGCGAGATCGGGTATCCCGTTATCGTCAAAGCTTCGGCCGGCGGTGGTGGACGAGGCATGCGCATCGTTCGCTCCGAACAGGAACTTGGGAAAGCGCTCGAGACTGCGTCAACTGAAGCTGCGGCGGCTTTCAACGACGGCAGCGTCTATATCGAACGCTATATCGAGCAGCCGCGGCACATCGAGATACAGGTGCTCGCGGATGAGTTTGGCGAGTGTATTCACCTTGGTGAGCGTGAATGCTCTATTCAACGTCGCCATCAGAAGTTGATGGAAGAAGCGCCGTCCACGGTGTTGACTCCCGAGATGCGCAAGCGCATGGGCGAAGCGGCAGTGGCTGCGTGTAAGAAGCTGGGTTATTCGAGCGCGGGCACCTGTGAGTTTCTGCTCGACATCCACGGCAACTTCTATTTCATGGAGATGAATACGCGCATCCAGGTGGAGCATCCGGTTACGGAGATGGTGACGCTCGCCGACATTGTTCGTAACCAGATCCGGATCGCTGAGGGCGAACCGCTGGGTTACGCGCAGGATGATTTGTTGATCGTGGGCCATGCGATTGAATGTCGCATCAATGCGGAGAATCCGGAAACGTTCGCTCCGTCGCCGGGCACGATTTCCGCGTTCAACCTGCCGGGCGGTCCCGGTGTTCGTGTCGATACGTTTGTCTATTCCGGTTACCAGGTGACGCCGTTCTACGATTCGCTGATTGCGAAGGTCATCGTACACGCGCGCACGCGTGAACTCGCCATTGCGCGCATGAAGCGGGCCCTCGAGGCGATGGTTATCGAGGGGATTAAGACTACGGTTCCACTGCACCTGAAGATCATGGACGATCCGCGATTCAGGGCCGGCGATATCGGGACTGATTTCATGGAATATTTCCTCGCGCGGAACGGTAAAAAAGCCGCAGCGCCATAGGTCGTATTTGCGAATTTGGGCGCGATTGCCCTATAATGTCCGACTTTTCTATGACGACCTGAGTCGTCTGAGAGGTAAGAAGAAGATGTCACACGCAGTTATCAGAGCCGGTGGAAAACAGTTCCTGGTGGAAGAAGGGCAGACGGTTCGTGTGCCCTCGTTGGCGGCCGATCCCGGAAGCTCAATCGAGCTGGAGGGTCTGCTGAGCTCAGGAAGCGGCGACGGGAAAATCTCGGCCACAGTTGTTGCTCACGGCAAAGACCAGAAGATCGTGGTCTTCAAAAAGAAGCGTCGCAAACAGTACAAACGCACGCGTGGTCACCGCCAGGGCTACACCGAACTAAAGATTGATTCGATTGGGTAAAGACAATGGCACACAAAAAGGGCGTTGGTTCATCTCGTAATGGTCGCGACTCACAGTCGCAGCGTCTGGGTCTGAAGAAATTTGGCGGTGAGAAAGTGCTCGGCGGCAACATCATCGCGCGCCAGCGTGGCACCAGGTGGAAGCCCGGCAACAACGTGGGCCGCGGCAAAGACGATACGTTGTTTGCGTTGATCGACGGCGTCGTCAAATTTGAAGACAAAGGTCGAAGCGGGAAGTTCGTTAGCGTTTATCCATTGGAGCAGACTGCTGCTTAGTAAAATTTTCGTGCAAGTTCGCGACGCCTGAGCGCCAAGTCCTGCGCGCCCCGGCGTCGCTTTCAATTTTGGATGTTTATTGATCGCGCCAAGATTCACGTTCAGGGGGGTGACGGAGGTAACGGTGTTACGGCTTTCCGGCGCGAGAAGTTTGTACCGCGTGGTGGTCCATCGGGTGGCGATGGTGGTCGCGGCGGCGACGTCATTTTAACTGCCGATGCATCGCTGAACACGTTGCTGCACCTGCGCTATAACCCGCGGCACACTGCCGAGCGTGGCTCGCATGGCGAAGGCTCGAATCGTTCGGGGCACAATGGCGCTGACTTGATTGTGCGCGTGCCGGTCGGCACACAGATCTTTGACGCTGAAACAGGCGATCTTCTTCACGACCTCAGTCACGACGGCGACCGCTGGGTCGCCGCGCGTGGTGGCCGTGGTGGTTTTGGAAACGCTCACTTCACGACCTCGACGAACCGAGCACCTCGCTACCATCAAAGCGGAAGTAAGGGAGAAGAGCTGGAGCTTCAGTTGGAACTGAAGCTGCTCGCGGATGTTGGACTCGTGGGTTTTCCAAATGCGGGCAAGTCGACTTTTATCTCGACTGTGTCCGCGGCTCGTCCGAAGATCGCAGACTATCCGTTCACCACTCTGGAGCCGCATCTCGGTGTCGTCGATCTCGGTGACTTTCGCACGTTCGTGATCGCCGATATACCGGGATTGATCGAAGGAGCACACACGGGCGCGGGACTGGGTGATCGTTTTTTGCGACACATCGAGCGAACGAAGTTGCTGTTGCACCTCGTCGATGTTTCGTCTGTATCAGGACGTGATGCGGTCGGTGACTACGAAACAGTCAATCGCGAGCTGGCGTCGTACAACCAGGATCTTGCGACAAGGCCGCAGTTTGTAGTGGCAACGAAGATTGATGCGCTCGATCAGCCGGAACGTCTCGAGTCGTTGAAGCAGCGAGCGGAGCAGGACAGCAAACCGTTTTTCGCGATCTCTTCCGCGACCGGCGCCGGTGTTCGCGAGCTTGTGAATGCAATCGCGTTGAAGCTGGAAGAACTAAACACCCGGACGGATACGCTGGAGTTGGCCCTGTAAAAGATGTGTTCGCAGCAGCGGATAGCATTGTATGGCGGGACGTTCGATCCGGTTCACACAGGGCATCTGGAGATCGCGCGTCGGGTCTCCGAGTTGTTTGAGATTGAGAAGTTACTTTTCATTCCCGCACAGATGGCGCCGCACAAAATCGGGCGTCCTGTAACGGAGCCGATACATCGCTATGCGATGCTGGCGCTGGCAACACAGAACGATCCAAAGCTGTCGATTTCGACTTTCGAACTCGACGCTCCGGATCGGCGGTACACGGTCGATACGATCGCGCACTTTCAGCGTTCGTTCGGCAATGAGTGCGAGCTGTTTTTCATCATGGGTGCTGACTCGTGGTCGGAGATCACGACCTGGCGCGAGTGGGAGCGTTTGTTGACGATGACGAATCACATCGTCGTCACTCGACCGGGATACGAACCATCAGCCACGCACGTCGGTGCGATTAGCGAGCGCATCGTCGACTTGAGATCGAGCAAAGGGGCATTGGGCCAGGAGGGAATCTTCTTCACTGACGTGGTGTTCACTGACGTGTCGGCAACGAGCATCAGGCGACTCGCGAGTGAAGGCCGAACGGAAGAGTTGGAACAACTGGTTCCTGGTCCAGTGTTGGAATACATCAGGAAGTATGGGATTTATCGAGAACTGAATGAAGCAAAACTCAACAGTTAAGGAACAGTCGTTACACCCGCAAGCGAACGTGCGGTCTGCTGCTCAACTCGCGGCCGGCGAAGGTCTCGATGAACGTGTGCTTGCCGCACTGCACGCTGCGAGTGAGAAGAAGGCGTTGGATCCCGTGGTGTTGGACCTGCGCGAGATCGCGAGCTTTACCGATTACTTCGTGATCGTGAGCGGCGCGAACGAGCGGCAGGTGCAGGCAATTTCCGACGAGGTTTACGAGAGCCTGAAGAAGTTGGGCCACGCGTCGGCGCGAGTCGAGGGTTACAAGACGGCCGAGTGGATCCTTTTGGACTACGGCGATTTCGTCGTGCATGTGTTCGAGCAGAAGGCAAGAAAGTTCTACGACCTCGAGCGTCTCTGGCGTGAATCGAAGCGAGTGGAATTGCCGCCGGAGTTCAGCGCTGACAGCGCGAGTTCTTTGAGAAGAGAATCGTGATCGAACTCTTTGCGCGCTCGCCGAAAATGCGCGAGGCAGTCAGTCTCGCGGAGCGCGTAAGTGCCACCGATGCGAATGTGTTGATTACGGGTGAGTCGGGCGCGGGGAAGGATCTGCTGGCGACGTTTATTCACTCGAAATCACGTCGCGCAGCGCAGCCTTTCGTGAAGATCGATTGCGCCACGTTGCCCGGCGAACTGCTCGAGGCCGAACTCTTTGGTTACGAGCGTGGCGCGTTCACGGGCGCTGTTGAAGCGAGGCCCGGACGTTTCGAAGCGGCGCAAAAGGGAACGATCGTACTCGACGAGATTGCGCATCTCTCGATCGATGCGCAGGCGAAGTTGCTGCGTGTGATCGAGCGTCGTGAGTTTGAACGACTGGGAGGGCGCAAGACGATCAAGCTCGACGCGCGTCTGCTTGCTTTGACAAACGTGGATCTCGACACGGCAGTGAAGGCGGGTCGCTTCCGAGAAGACCTTTTTTATCGCCTCAACGTAATAAACATTCGCGTGCCGCCGTTACGTGAACGGAAGCAGGATCTTTCACAGTTGATTCAGTTCTTTGTGAAGCAGTATGCGGCGAAGCACGCGCGGAAAGTCAATCGCGTATCGCAGCCGGCACTCGCGTTGTTGAAGGCGTATGACTATCCGGGGAATGCGCGTGAGCTCGCGAACGTTATCGAGCGCGCGGTGATCGTCGCCGGCGGGCGGTTGATAGAGGAAGACGATTTGCCCGCTGGGTTGAGTGCAGCCGTCGTGGCGCAGCGACAGAAGGAGAAGCCGCCCAGTCTCGCTGAGATGGAGGCGACTTACATCGCCGAGGTCCTGTCGGCAACGCGGGGAAACAAGACTGAGTGCGCGCGCATACTCGGCATCAGCCGCAAGAACCTCTACGAGAAGATCGCGCGCTACGAACTTTAGGATGCGCCTTCGGATCATCTGGATGGGAAAGACTCGCGATGCGAGGCTGCGTGCGTTGATTGATGATTACGCGGAACGGCTGGCGCACTTTGTACGTTGTGAAGTGACTGAGCTGCGCGAACTCGGCCGCACTGACAAGTCGGGCATCGATAAGGAAACGAAACGCATCTCAGACGCTCTCCGTCCCGGCGGAATTACGGTGCTGCTGGATGCGGAGGGCACGGAGTGGACGTCCCAACAGCTAGCCGCTCACGTGCAG
>JBKPJP010000104.1:0-13625 GCA_046730735.1 Acidobacteriota bacterium
TCTCGTGGGCTCGGAGATGTGTATAAGAGACAGGGATTGCACGTAACCTGTCGGCCCGGACCAGTCGTGACCATCTGGTCGCGAAATGACCTGGCGAAGCTCGACACCCGCAGCTTCCCAGTCGTCGGTCTCGTCGCGATAACAAAAATCATCCGGCGTGCGCGCGCCGTAAAGCACCACCAGTTGTCCAAACTCATCTTTATGTTTCAACACATGACGCAGCGCCGAGCGCAGCGGCGCAACTCCAGTTCCCATCGCCACAAAAACAAGGTCGCGTCCCTTCATGTCGTCCAGCCTGAAACCGTGACCTGCAATACCGGCGAGCTCGATCTGATTGCCAACGCACATGTCATAGATCACGCTGCTCGCGCCCGCCTTCTGCTTCACCAGCACTTCAAGATCCCGATCGTCAGGCGCACTCGCAAAAGCGAAGTAAGCAGGTTCTTCACCCTCGACTCGCAGGATCGCAACCTGTCCGGGCGTGAAATCAACAGCCTCGCTGCAACGCAAATCAAATGACCGCGTGTTGCGAGCCTGCTCCCGAACGCCCGTAATCACGAGCTGTCGCGCCTTTTTTTGTTCCATCGGTCGCAGTTTACCAAATCGACCTTTCGATTCTCACCGCCAGTGGATACAATGCCGACCTACATGAGACGCTTCGCCCCACTTTTGCTTCTGGCTTTCTGCGCCCTGTCGGTCCAGGCGCAGTCAGGCCGGCGACAGGTAAAAGCGCCGCCCGCTGCTCCTGTTCCCACACCGACTCCTGAAGCGACGCCCATACCCAAAAAGGAAGTGAAGAATGAACTCGTCTTCTTCGTAGGAGCCGACCGCGACAGTTCGTATGCCTCGCTTCCATTTAGTTACTACGACGCAGTGTTGCGGGGTTGTGCGTCTCGACTGCGCGCAGGATCTTCGGCGGACGTGGAAGTTTCTGACCACGATGTTAACCGTGGCGAAGCAATCAAGAAGGCAAAATCGGAAACGAAGGCATATGTAGTCTGGTTAAATCTAACAATCGATTCGATGGCACGTTCGTATGACGATCTCGTACTCGAATTTATTGTCTACGCTCCCGAAACCGCTAAGCTGATGACGAGCGGCAGGAGTTACCTGACAGGCCGCCGCGCTGGACCAGTAGTCGTCGATCCGAACCCACGCAGAACCAGCGGGCTTTATCGTGAGGAATTGTTGAAACGCGCTGGTGAAGAGGCAGGCGATCGAATCATCAAAGCGCTACATCTGGACGTGCAGATTTCTCACTAACTCTTACTCCGCATAAAGCTTCTCGATCACGTCGCGATACTTCTGATCAATAACTCTACGTTTCACTTTCAAAGTCGGCGTGAGCTCGCCCCCTTCGATCGTAAACTCATTTTCCAGCAACGCCACTTTCTTGATCCGCTCATACTTCGCGAGGTTCGGAGTTAACGCATCGATCTGTCGCTGAATCAAATCGATGATCCGAGGGTGATGGCAGAGTTCACTGTGACTCTTAAATTCAATCCCCTTCAACTTGCAGTACGACTCGAGCTGCTCCCAAACCGGCACTACGAGGGCCGCCGGAAACTTGCGCTCGGCGCCAATCAAAACCACCTGGTTCACAAAGCGCGACGCTTTGATGGCCTGCTCGATCGGTTGCGGCGAGATGTACTTGCCACCGGAAGTCTTGAACAACTCCTTCTTGCGATCCGTTATGCGCAAAAATCCGTCCTGGTCCAGTGTGCCGATGTCGCCGGTCTTGAACCAACCATCCGCAGTGAAGACAGCGCGCGTCTCTTCCGGCTTGTTGTAGTAACCGCGCATCACATTTGGACCACGCACCTCGATCTCACCATCTTCCGCGATGCGAATCTCGACGTTGGGAATGGCCTTGCCGACAGTGCCGACGCGATTGTCTTCGATCCTGCTCGTGGTGATCACGGGCGACGTCTCAGTCAATCCGTAACCCTGAACGATCGGAATGCCCGCGCCGATATAGATGTACGACAGTTCTTCCGGGAGTGCGGCGCCACCCGACACCAACAGTCGCATACGTCCGCCAAACGCGCGTTGCCATTTTGAGAACACTAGTTTTGAGGCAATCCAGTGTTTGAATTTTAGAAACGACGGCACAGGCGGGTGCGCGATCGCGAGCGTCGCATAATCTTTAGCAACTGATACGGACCACGCCAGCAACGCCGATGCAATCCATCCCGTTTCAGACGCGCGCTCCTGAATGCGCTGATAGATCTTCTCGAAGATACGCGGTACGCCGACCAAAACCGTCGGATGTACTTCACGCAAGTTTGGACCAACCGTTTGCAACGACTCGGCGAAGTAAACCGCCATGCCCTGATGCAAATACATGTACATCGCCTGGCGCTCGAAGACGTGTGACAAAGGCAGCACTGAGAGAGCAGTGTCGTGCTCGCCGAAAGAAAGATGGCCCGATGAGTCGATGAGGTTCGTGACGAGATTCGAGTGCGTAAGCATCACACCTTTCGGTTCGCCGGTCGTGCCTGAAGTGTAGATTATCGTCGCGAGATCGTCGGGCTTCGTTTGCGACGCCAGACGATCGACGTAACCGGATTCGCGTTGCTCGAGTTCGCGGCCCTTTTCTTCGAGTTGGGCCAACGTCAGCCCTTCGATATTCGTAATTCCCTGTGCGTCGAAAAAGATAATGTGCTTAACTTCGGGACACTCACCAAGCGCTGCTTTAATCTCATCGTACTTCTCTCGATTCGCGAGAAAGAGAATGCACGCGCCCGAGTCGTTGAGAATGTAACGCACCTGCGGCGGCGTCAACGTCGGATAAATCGGAACATCGATCGTGCCCGCAAAGATCGAACCGGCATCGGTCAACGTCCATTCGACTCGACTCTCGGAAAGCAACGCGACACGATCGCCGGGACGCGCTCCGATTGCATGCAATCCCGCGGCGATGTGTTTCGCGCGTTGGAGCATCTCGTTAGACGAGACTGAAACCCAGCGATCATCGCGTTTGTAGTTCAACGTATCCGATCGCTTGTGTTTGCGTGCAACGCGGTCGAAGACGTCAACAAGCGTGAGGGGTTCGTCAGCGGCAGTGGACCGGCGAACGGAAACGTTCGGTCGCTGGTCCATGTACTCGACTACGCGATTCACGTCGCCTTTACTCCGTTCAGAAAAATGTCCAGCACCTGATCGGCCATCGGCGCGAGCTTGTAACGTCGTTTCGAGAGGATCCAGTTCGTCGCCATCTCGTCGAGCGCTCCAAACAAAACCTTCGCGACAACGTTGGCATTTAGATCGGAGCGAAACACTCCCGTGCGTTGCCCTTCTTCGAAGGTCGCACGGATTAAAGAGAGATACTCTGCGAAGCCGGCGGCGGAGAACTCTTCCATGAATTTGGTCGAGCCGCGCAATTCAACCTGAAACACCACCGCGAGATCGCGATCGGCGCCCAATCGTTCCAGGTGTAGCAGCGCGATCTGGCGCAGCTTCTCTTTTGGATCGGAAACACTCTCGATCTGTTTTCTGGCAGCATCCAGCGCTTCTTCAACGCTGCGATCGAAGATCGAGTGGAGAATGTCTTCTTTGCTTTTGAAGTATAGATAGACGGTGCCGTCAGCCACACCCGCTTCGCGCGCGATGTCGGCAACCTTGGAATTGAAGTAGCCGTTATGCGCAAAGACGCTGGTAGCGGCGCGCAGGATAGCTTCCCGCTTATCGCCGCCCGCGACACGAACGTTGTTGAGTGTACGAGCCGTACGCATCCTGACTGAATGATGCCTCACTCATTTTCTTTACGCAAGAATGTGGACTGTAATAGTTGTGTCGGAGATCAGTCTTGTAAATCGCGTCTGGGCAGTTGTTCGCGGCGTTCTTCGTTGAAGAGACTGGGTTCGATACCCCGCGAAAGGTCCACTCCTTTTAGCAAAAACTCCTGCGTCGGATATGGAATTCTAATGGACCGCTCGCGGAAAAGTTCGGCGACGCGGTAGTTGATGTCACTGCGAAGCTGTATATGACGCCGTGGTTGATTGGTCCATACCAGTAAACGGAAATCGAGCGAGTAATCTCCAAACTTCATAAACTGCACCTGCGGTTGCGGCTCAGGTAACACGTTCGGCACGCCGCGGGCGGCTTCGATGAGCGTATCTGTGACGAGTTGTATATCGGAGTCGTCAGCAACGCCGACCGGGATGGCGATGCGTGCACGCGGATCGCCGTAAGACCAGTTAATGACACGCTGGCTCACCAGCCTGGAATTGGGAACGATGATCGCGATCTGATCGTTTGTAGTCACCACGGTGGTGCGCAGGTTAATACTCTTCACGTCACCTTCGTCTTCGCCAATCGTAATGCGGTCGCCGATCCTGATCGGCCGTTCGAAGAGCAAAATAAACCCTGACGCGATATCGGCGGCGATGTATTGCAGTCCAAAGCCGATGCCGACTGACAGTGCTGTAAAGATCACCGCGATAGACGTGAGATCAATACCAAATGCCAGCTTGAGCGCCACCAGCGATCCGATGGTAATGACGATGTACTTGCCCAGCCTGCAAATGGTGTAACGCAAACCCGGATCGATATGGCGTCGATTGGCAATGCGCCGCTCGAGCAAAGTGCTGGTCCAGCGTGCAAGGAATATCGTTACGAGCAGTACCGCGACTCCGGTAATGAAAGTGGAAACTGAAACCGTAATCCTGCCAAAGGTGAACGGTTTCGTGAGGTATTCCCAGATGCGAGCGATTATCGCGGCCGAATCCTGTAGCAGTAGAACATTCATCAACACCAGCATAGCGATGAATCTGTTACAAAAGCGTTGTAACCATCAGTCTTTTTTCGAAAGGGGCACAAGAAAGTTTCATTGACACGGTATTCCCCGCTAACTAAGATGCCCACAACTTTGAACAAACCCCGATTAAATCTGAGACTGCTTAAAACCCTTATATACAGGAGACCACTATGCGGACCCCCGTACTCGGAAAGTTCCAGTATTTTGCAGCTTTTATTCTCACGCTGCTAATCGTCCCCACGATCTTTGCGCAAAGTCAGAGCACCACCGGCGTAATTCAAGGCTCAGTGGTCGATACGAATGGTGCAGTAGTGCAAGGTGCAACGGTCGTAATTAAGAATCTCGACACCAGTATCACACGCACGTTGAGCACAGATTCAGACGGACGCTTCACATTCGGTCAGGTGCAGCCAGGTAATTATTCAGTAACTGTTTCCAAACAAGGCTTCAATACTCCGGAGATCCCTAGTGCGACGCTCACCGTGGGTCAGACCTTAACGCTTCTTCCTTTTTCATTGAAGGTCTCCGATATAGCGGAAAAAGTCATTGTCGAGGCCACGCCGACAGTGGACACAACCAAGACCGAAGCCAGCACGACCATCAACGAACTTGCAGTGAGCACGACACCGATTCTCGGAAGAAAGTTTGAAGACTTGCTCACACTCACTCCCGGTGTCAGCATCACGCAAGGCCCTGACGGCGATGAGATCAATTTCTCCGGTCAACGTGGAATCTTCAATAACGTCACTCTCGATGGCGGCGACTACAACAACGGCTTCTTCGGCGAGCAACTCGGCGGCCAACGCGCAGCAATCGACATCACACTCGAAGCAGTGAAAGAGTTTCAAGTCGTTTCGACCGGAGCGAGCGCTGAGTTTGGACGCACAGCCGGCGGTGTGATCAATGTCATCACGAAGTCAGGCACGAACGACGTTCACGGCAGCGCATTTTATTTCCAGCGCCTCGAAGCGCTGACGGCAAACACTTCCGACGGCAAACCGCTCGATGGCTTTCATCGCGAGCAGTACGGCGCGACCGTTGGTGGTCCATTCAGGGAAAACAAGGCATTTTACTTCTTCGCCTTTGAGGGCATTCGCGAAAATCTGGACCGCGCGAACCTGAGCGAGCAAATCGGAGACACGCCATGCCCCATCGGAACACCTACGATTCTCGCAAATGAAGCCGCAATCAGCGGTAACGACGATTGCGCGCGGCTGGCACTGATAAACTTCATCCGGACGAGCCGCAATCAGGAAGAAGGTCTGCCTGTCTCACACAAGATCAATAACCAGGCATTCTTCTCGAGAGTGGATTTCGATTTCACCAGTTCAAACCATCTTTCCCTCTCGTACAACTTTGACTATTCGAAAAACACAAACCAAACATTCGACGTCCCCACCTATGGAAATTCCGCGAACGGTATCGAAGGCCCGTCGAAGATCAACGTGCTGCGCGCAAATCTGTTCACCACTGTTTCGCCGACGAAATTAAACGAAGCTCACTTCTCTTATAGTCGTGAGCTCCGGCCTCGAGCGGCTGTTGATTCAAACGTTCCCGCCGACACGGCGATGGGGTTTGCCACAACGTTCAGATTTGGTTTTCCGTTTTTCCTCGAACCGAATGTCGATGAACTGCTTTGGCGCACACACGTCAAGGACAACTTCTCGATCATCACCGGCGATCACAATCTAAAGTTCGGTGGCGAATGGCTGCACACCCTGAACGACCAGGTCTTCCGCGGTTTCTTTACCGGCCGTTACATCTTCGACAGCCCTACCGGGTTCCTGCGTTACGCCTCGGCGCCTGCGGCAAATGGTTTTGGACCAACTGTAGGCGAGTGCTTTAACGCGGCCGGCGCCTTTACGGGATGGATCACTCAAGGTGCTCCGTTTAATCAATCCTGCGGCCTGGGAAGTACTGTAGGTGGACCACTGCTGCTGTATTTGCAGAACGGCATACCAACCGGAATCGCGGGTGCTCCGCCGCCAGGGAAATCTACTATCACCAACGAAGACCTCGGGTTGTTCGCGCAGGATCGTTGGCAGATTAGACCAAACTTCACTTTGAACTACGGCCTGCGCTGGGAAGCTCAGATTTTCCCCGAGCCGGTCGTACCGCCCGAGCAAACTGTCTACGCCCCGCTACTATCGAACCCGGCATTTCCATCCGATGGCACGTTGCACAGTCCCAAGAAAGAATTTCAACCACGCCTTGGCTTTGCATGGGATATATCCAGTCAGGGCAAGTCAGTGCTGCGAGCGCACGCGGGTATTTTCTACGGCCGGCAGAACATGCTGTCGCAGGTTGGCTCGATCACAGACAATGGCGTGCAACAGTTTGGCATCGCCTGCGGATCATCGTTCGGTTGTAGCAACGGTCAGGGCTTGCCGGTGTGGCCCAACATCGTGAATGTTCCGCCATTGGGTGGCCTTCCCGCATTCGCATCGATTCGCGTGTTTAGCAAAGACTACGCTAACCCGAGGATCTACACGGCAAACGTTCAATTCGAGCAGGAGCTTGCTACCGACCTGTCGATGTACTTCGACTTCACTCACTCGAAAGGCGTTCATCTAACACGCTTCCTCAACCTAAACAGAGTAACTCCAGACCACCCGACTCCATCGTTTCCAACATTCGGAGACGTATTCGTAACCAGTGCTGTCGGTCATTCAGTTTTCGATGGCTTCACGGTCGGTATGCGAAAGAGGTTCAGCAAGCGATATCAGTTTGAGTGGAACTACGCGCTTTCAAGAGATAAGGACGACGATTCAAACGAACGCGATCCGTTTACAGACCGTTCTTTTACGCCGTTCAACCTGAGTCTCGACTATGCCTACTCGGATCGCGACATCCGTCACAAGTTTAATTTCTTCACGTTCATCGAGTTGGGTTGGGGATTGGAAGGAAACTTCCGCGTGCAGGCACGTTCCGCTCAGCCAATCACGCCGGGCGATCGCACAGCCACAAATCGCAACACTGCGCGTAAAGACAATGACTATTTCTCTTTTGACTGGCGCATTCAACGACCGTTCAAGTTTGATCGCTTCGCGATAATTCCGATCATCGAGATGTTCAATACCTTCAACAACGCCAACAACATCAACCCGCTCGTCACACCGGGACTCTTCAACTTCGACGGGTTTCTGCGACAGGGCGTCGGCGATCCGCGCCAGGTTCAATTGGCGGTGCGGTTTACTTTTTAACTCTGTGATCTCTGCGGCCCTCTGCGCTCTCTGCGTTGAAGACTACCTTTAACGCAGAGGACGCAGAGGGCCGCAGAGAAACGCAGAGAAACGCAGAGACCGCCGAGACCACTCCAAGCAACCTCACTGCATCTTAGGGCACAGCTTTACTAAGAGATCGCACCCCGGTCTCGACCCAATAAAAGCGCGGGCTAGTTTTTGTGCGGCGACCGTTGCCGCAACGTCTCGAAGTGTGCCCGCGCGTACTGCAAAAGGAGAATTTCAATGAACCGACTGCGTTTACATGCGTCGCGCTTCCTGCTTGCTACGACACTATTCGTCATCTGCTGCACGGTTTCCAGTTCAGCTCAAACTGCTGCGGACGGATGGGTTGTACTTCCCGTGAGCGAATACACAGCGTTGAAGAGCGCCGCATCTCCCACTGAACCTGAACCTGCTGCACCTCCCGTCGAAGCAACACTCAGTCGCATCGACTACGATCTGAAAGTCGATGGCGATCTCGCTGCCGGCGAGGCACGACTTACAGTTGACGTAATCAAGAACGGCTGGGTGCGTATCGCGATGCCCGACGGTTTGATCGTGCGCGATGCAAAGCTCGACGGCCATCCCGTCAACCTAGCGATGAGCACGACGAGTAAAGGTCCGGGTCGCGCCGATCTGCTTTTATCGAAGACCGGCCGTTCCGTGTTGACGCTTCAGATCGTCGCACCCGTTACCACGGTCGCGGGCACTGACATACTGCACCTTCCGGTCAGCAATTCCGCGATCTCGCACGCAACGATCCAGTTAGCACGGCAAGGTGTCGACGTCCGCATCACCGGTGGACTGCTGCTCGAACATTCAGAAGCAGCGATCGGCAGCCGTTGGGTAGCGAATGGTAAAGGCGGTGAGCCGTTGACTTTCGCATGGCGACGAAAAATCGACGACGCACGCGCAAGTCAACCGTTGCGAATGCGCGGTGCGATCACGCAGTTGGTTGGTTTAGGTGAAGACGCAACGCAGCTCAATGCTGAAGTTCAAGTGGAGGTGGTCCAGGGCGTGGCCGATGAAGTTCGCGTGCAACTTCCGGAGCAGTTAACTATTAACCAGGTTTCGGGCGCGATGGTCGCCGATTGGGACGTCACCGGCAACGAACTGAAAGTGTTGTTCATCGAGCCGGTGCAAAGCAATGCGCGCTTCACGTTGAGCGGCGAGTTGCGCATTCCACGTTCCGGCAAGTTGAACATTCCGATCGTTCGCCTCCCAAACGCCGAACGTGAAACGGGCGGCGTGGGCGTCGAGGTTCTTGGTGCCGGTGAGATCAAACAGCGCGAGCCAAACGGACTCGTCGATGCGGAAGCGAGCGAGTTGGGCCAACTGGTCTCGAGTCGCCAATCGCCTTCGTTGATCGCCTTCAGGTTTCAGCCGGGCAATGGGAAATCAACTCGAACGCTATCGCTCGATGTTGCTCGTTACACGCCGCAGGCAGTGCTCACTGCAAACATCGAGGAAGCGGAGTACAACACGCTGATCGCGGCTGACGGAAAGATTCTCGTGCAGTCGCGTTTCGCGGTGCGAAATAATCAGCGAAACTTTTTGAAACTCACCCTGCCTGCCACGGCTGTGCTCTGGAGTGCATCGGTGGCAGGTCGTCCCATCAGACCGGGACGCGCGCCGGATGGTTCGTACTTACTCCCACTCGAAAAAACACGCTCCGGCGAAGAGGCGCCCGCCTTTGTCGTCGAAGTTTCTTATCTCGATCGCGCCGCTTCGTGGACTGATAAAGGGCGCGCTCGAGTTTCACTCGTTTCAGTCGATCTTCCGATCTCGAAATCACATTTGCTGCTACATCATCCGCCGCTGTTTCGTGTGACGCCAGCGCCCGGACTTTCCGGAAGTTTCCGCACCGCTAACTACGCGCCGCCGGAATCGCCCGCGCTTCGTTCTGAAAACTCTCCCGGCGCCACTGAACAACAACGCGCCGAAGACGAGATCACTCCCGATCAATCTGAGATGAAACAACTCATCGCCAAGATTCGGGCCAAACGCAGCGCACAGCCATCACGCAATCTTCCGCTGCGTGTTGTGTTTCCGCATTTCGGCCCATCGATCTATCTGGTGTCTGAGTTGACGGGTGAGAACCAAACCCCGTCAGTCGAGATTGATTTTCAACGCGAGAGAAAGAGAGGCGAGAAATGAAAGTATTAATCCCGATCCTGTTACTGGCCGTTGCAGCGATGGGCCAACAACGCAACACACGAATCGATGCCGTTTTGCCTGCTCCCGGCACTGCCGGTACGGTCACCATTTCGCTCAGCGAATACGATCGACTCGTCGAGCGCGCTTCGCGAAAAGATAAATCGCCTGAAGCCGCGCCGCTTCCTTTCGTCTTGTCACACGCGGTCTTCAAACTTCGTGTCGAGGACCAGACACTCGTCGGCTACGTTGATATCGACGGATCGTTGCTCGAGAAAGGCGCAGTGAAAACTCCGCTGACCAGCAGTCTGACCATTCTGGAAGCAAAGCAGGCCGGACAGCCGTTGCCGTTGATCCAGGAAGGATCCAGCCACGCCGCTATCCTGAATGGACCAGGTCCGTTCGCGGTCTCGCTCGGCGTTGCGGCGCCTTTAACAATTGAAGCCGGACGCGCTTCGTTCACGCTGCCTGTTCCGCTTGCGAGCAGCACCATGTTGAGCCTGGAACTGCCGGGCAGTCACGCCAATGTGCATGTGGAACCGGGGTTAGTGACGAAACGTGATACAGCCAACGGAAACACCTTGATCGAAGCCGCGTTGGAACCAGGTAAACCCGCGCGCATCTGGTGGACCACTCGTGAGATCGCGGCACCCGTCGCTCAACGCGAAGTGCGTTTTCTGTCTGACGTCAAAACAGTGGTCTCTGTTGACGATTCCGAATTGCGGCTCACGGCTCTTTGCGATGTCACGGTGATCCAGGGCGAAGCGCCTGAGTTCAAACTTTCCTTGCCGGCTGGATACGAGTTGACGACTGCTTCCGGAAACTCGCTGGAATCGAGCGATGTGACAAACGGCATCCTGACGCTCAGGGTTCACGATCCTGCACGTCGCAATCACCAATTTCTGATCGCCCTCGAACGCGCAAATCGCGAAACCGCAGTCGAGGCGCCGATGATCGAGTTCACGGGCGCGCAGCGTGAAACAGGTGAACTGCTGGTCGAAGGCGCCGGCGCGATGGAGTTGAAAGCGAAGGAATCAGGCGGACTGCGTCGCATCGACGTGCGCGAAGCGAATGCGATCACGAGATCGCTTTCACACTTCCCCTTGCAGGCGGCCTTTCGTTACAACCGCAAGGCGAATGAAGCGCCGAAGTTGCAGCTCGAGTGGCAGCAGTTTCAGGATGCGGACGTGCTTTCGGCGATTGCTGAACGCGCGACTGTAACGACGCTCGCGAACGTGGAGGGACGAACACTCACGGAGATCTCGCTGCGAGTGCGAAACCACGGGAGGGCGTTCATGAAGATCGATTTGCCTCCCGGCGCGCAATTGTTTACCGCCGAAGTTGACGGCGAGCGAGTGAAGCCGGCGACAGCTCGGGACGGTATTCGTATTCCGCTGCTGCGTACGGGATTGGATTCGTCAAAGCCCTACACCGTCTCGTTTGTTTATCAAAGTGAGGGTGTGCGGTTTGCGAAGAACGGTTCGTACGATATGGCATTGCCGAAGTTGGACCTTCCGGTAAATGTGTTGACGTGGGAAGTGGCGCTGCCCGAGCGTCTCGAGGTGAAGCAATTCGGCGGCAACGCAATCGCGGCGGAATTGCTTCCGGCTGCGGCCGCGAATAACTTCCTGGCAGACGATGTTAACGACGTCGACGCGGCCGCGCGGAATTGGACCGAAAGCGATCTCAGTTCGCTTGGACCAGGGCAAATCGGCGGCATCGTTGTCGATCCGAACGGTGCTGTGGTTCCAGGTGCTCAAGTCTCAGTGACAAACACGCAGACAGGGACAACTTTAACAGCGTCGTCCGGCGGCGATGGTCATTGGGTTGTTTCTGGTCTCCAACCTGGACCAGTCAGAGTAAACATTTCGGCTCCGGGTTTTAGGGCATCAGTACAGGATCTCGAGTTGTATGCTTCAAAGCCGGCGCGCATGGGGACGACGCTCGCGGTCGGCGCGATAACGGAATCAGTAAACGTCACCGCCGACGGCACAAATCTCGCGGTCGAAAATCGTCGTGTCGAAGAGTTAGCTAAGAAAACACAGGCGGCACAGTTGAACAATTTGTCGCAGAACGTCTTCAGCCTGCAACGTCGTGTCGCCGGGCTGTTGCCGGTCGCAGTGGAAGTTCCGCGCAGTGGTAAGTCGTATCGGTTCGTGAGGCCGTTGGTGTTGGAGGAAGAAACGCGGATTACATTTCAGTACAAATCGAGATAACGATCAGGCGGCGTACCAGAGTACGGCGAAGAAGTGACAGGTCGTACCGGCGATCACAAACAGGTGCCAGATGAAATGGTTGTAACGGATCCGCTGCGCCGCAAAGAATGCGAGACCGCCGGTGTACGCAAGTCCACCGGCGAGTATCAAAAGAACTCCGGGAACGGGGATCAACATCACTATAGGTTTCACGGCAACGACGGCCAGCCAACCCATGATCACGTAAAGCACGATCGAGATTCGTGAATCACGCGTTCGTTTTCTGATCTTGAGCGTGATGCCTACAAACGCGAGCGTCCAAACGGCGGCGAGCAACGACCAGCCCCATGGACCACGCAACACGCCCAGCGCAAACGGTGTATACGTCCCGGCAATGAGCAGAAAAATCGCCGCGTGATCGAAGAGTCGAAACAGTTGCTTCGCGGCTTCGTGAGCCAACGAGTGATAGAGCGTCGAAGCGAGATACAGCAGGACCATCGTCCCGCCAAACACGCTCACACCGACAAGAAAGTGCGGGCTGCCGGCCTTCATGGCAGCCAATATGAGAATCGGCACCGCAACAATCGCAAGCAACAGCCCCAGCCCATGACTAATGCTGTTGGCAACCTCTTCCCTCGTCATAGCTCGGTATTGTACACGTATTCGTCACTTGAGATGGAGCTATTCTCTGCGGCCCTCTGCGTATCTCTGCGGTTCTCTGCGTTTAAATGGCGGTTCTAACGCAGAGACCCGCAGAGATACGCAGAGAGCCGCAGAGAATTTAACCGCACAAAGAGTGGTATTTGTTCACGGCAGCGCAGTGAAACCCTTCAATGGATTCCCGTAGAACGCCTCAGTCTGCCACGCGGCTTTGTTCCACGTGCCGTCCTGATCGCCGATGATCTGTACCGGCACGATCACGCGGTCGCTGCCGAGTTGATTGCTCGTCGCGATACCGTTGTCGAATTTTCCGCCCGGCGCGACGGTAAACTTGATCGAGCGCGCGAGCTTGTTGTTCCAAAGCAGCTTGAACTCATACTCACCGGGATTGTCAGCAAGCGTGAAGATGTCTTTCGTAGTGTCGTCGCCGGTCGTGTTGCGGCCTTTGATATTCGGGAAGTCGCATTCAACACGCGCCCATTTCGCTTTCTGCGGCAGCGAGTCCTCAACGTAATGCGTGGTGTTGTTCTCGACTTCGGCTTCGCAACTGGCTGTCCCAACCTCCATGCCGTCCAAAAACTTCTTGCCGACTTCTTTGCCCTGATAGAAGAGATGCGGATCGAACTTGTATGC
>JBKPJP010000105.1:0-5750 GCA_046730735.1 Acidobacteriota bacterium
TTATGTTGTTGATGGTCGGTGGTGTGTTTGTGATTGAAGCACTCTCGGTGATGTTGCAGGTGAGCGTTTTCAAGATGACGCGACGCACGACCGGCACCGGGCGGCGGCTGTTTAAGATGACGCCGCTGCATCACCATTTCGAGATGCAGGACTGGAAAGAGTCGAAGATTGTGTTTCGGTTTTTGATTTTGGCGATTCTGTTTGCGCTGTTGAGTTTGTCAACGCTGAAGTTGCGTTAGTCCATGGAACTGGCGGGTAAGAAAGTTTTGATAGTCGGGGCGGCGCGGAGCGGGATTGCGGCGGCGAGATTTTTGTTGGGCCAGGGCGCGGTCGTGGCGCTCACCGATCAGAAGCCGATTGAAAAATGGACGCCTGAAGCAGTGGCGCTGAAAGAGTCGGGCGTGGGCTTGTTGCCGGGTGAACCGCCGAGTTGGCTACTCGATCAACTCGATCTGGTCGTTGTCAGTCCCGGTGTTCCGGCGACGATCATTCCGATTCGTTACGCCGAACGCGCGGGCGCGGAAGTTATCGGCGAGGTTGAGCTCGCTGCTCGTTATTTGAAAGGACGGCTCGTTGCGATCACCGGCAGCAACGGCAAGACGACTACGACGTCGCTGATCGGTGAGTTGTTGCGCGACGCGGGGTTGCCGGTCCAGGTCGGCGGCAACATCGGCAAGGCGTTGATCTCGATGGTGGATAGTTCACGTGACGATGGTTGGACGGTGGCTGAGCTTTCGAGTTTTCAGTTAGAGACGATCAAGACGTTTCATCCGTCGATCGCGATCGTGCTCAACGTGACGCCGAACCATATGGATCGTTACGAGACGTTCAATGACTACGCGGCTGCGAAGCACCGCATCTTCATGAACCAGACACCGGATGATGTGGCGGTGCTCAATGCTGACGACCCGACAGTTTCGTCGTGGGAAAAAGGACTGCGGGCGAAGGTGATCAAGTTCAGCGTGAGGCAAGAGCTCGAAAACGGAGTCTTCCTGCGGGGTCGCGAGCTCGTGTTTCGCGAACAGGTGTTGTTGAACGTTGACGAGATGAAGTTGCGCGGACTGCACAACGTCGAAAATGTTGCTGCGGCGTTTGCGGCCGGGATCGCGGCGGGCGCTTCGATCGAGTCGATGAATTCGACTGTGAAGCGATTCGATCCGGTTGAACACCGGCTCGAGTTTGTGACTGAGATTGATGGCGTGAAGTTTTACAACGACTCGAAAGCCACGAGCGTCGACGCGACGTTGAAAGCGCTCGAAGCGTTCGCACAAGAGCAGGGAAAGGTTGTTTTGATACTTGGCGGTCGCGGAAAGAAAGCTCCTTACGCGCCGCTGGAATCTTTGATTCGAACGAAGGTGCGGAAGCTCGTGCTCATCGGCGAAGATGCAGAGACGATCGCAAACGAGTTGGGAAGCAGCGCGCCATTCGAGCGCGCGTCAGATATGAAGGATGCAGTGAGTCGTTCTTTCGCGGCGGCGCAAAAGGGTGATGTGGTGTTACTTGCTCCGGCATGCGCGAGTTTCGATATGTTTGACAGTTTCGAACACCGCGGGAAGGTGTTTAAAGATGAGGTTTTTTTTCACGCAAAGGCGCAAAGAGAAGAAGGAGGCGCGATTTAGTTTGCGTCTTTGCGTCCTCTTTGCGCCTTTGCGTGAAATGGTTGATTAATGGCTCGGAAACTTGCTCCAGACAAATGGCTATTCGCGGCGACCATCGGCCTCGCCCTCTTTGGCGTGGTCATGGTCTACAGCGCGTCAGCCGTGATCGCGCAAAAGGAGAACGGCAACCAGTTTTATTACGTGATCAAGCAAGGCGTTTGGGTTGCGATTGGACTCATCGTGATGTTACTCGCGATGCAGTTCAACTATCAACAACTGAAGAACCGTCGCATCGTCTACTCGCTATTACTGCTCAGCACGATCGGTCTGATTTCAGTGTTTGGATTCAGTAGTACCAACGGCGCGCATCGCTGGATTAAGTTCCGTGTTTTCTCGATGCAGCCGTCGGAGATTTCAAAGCTCGCGTTGATTATCTTTCTTGCTTACTTCCTCGAGAAGCGCGCCGGTGAAGAAGGAGACCTCTGGCGCACGTTTCTCCCGTGCGGCATCGTTACTGGCTGGCTCGCAGCGCTCGTCGTCATTGAACCGGACTTCGGCACCGCGATGATGCTCGCATTGATCTTTACGGTCGTCATCTACACGGCCGGAGCGCGCGTGCTTCATCTCGCGCTGGCTGCCGCGCCCGCATTAGTTGTAGCCGCAGGTTTGTTGATCTTCGTTCCGTGGCGTTTGAAACGTCTTATCACATTTCTCGATCCCTGGGCCGATCAACGGGGCGCGGGTTTTCAAGTGGTGCAATCGCTGATCGCGATCGGATCCGGCGGAACCAACGGCCTCGGTTTCGCGCAAGGGAAACAGAAGATGCTGTTTCTTCCGTTCGCGCACTCCGATTTCATCTTTGCAGTCGTTGGCGAAGAACTCGGGCTGTTTGGCGCTTTGGCAGTAGTGGCCGTGTTTGCACTCTTTCTTTGGCGCGGCATCCGCACCGCATTGCTCGCGCCTGACCGCTTCGGAATGTTGTTGAGCATCGGCATTGTGACCAGCATCGTCGCGCAGGCGCTCTTTAATATTAGTGTGGTGCTGTCGCTCGTTCCGACCAAGGGAATACCACTGCCCTTTATCTCTTATGGCGGTTCGTCTCTGGTGCCGACACTCGCGGCCGTCGGAATTCTGCTCAACGTCTCGCAACACGCGAGCGGAAACATTTCCAATTTCAAAAATCCGATTGCCACTCTAAGCGAGAAGTACGAAGCGCGAGTAAATCGGCAACCGGCGATTGAAAATTGGCAATGAAAGTATTGATCGCAGCCGGTGGGACGGGCGGACACATTTATCCGGGAATCGCGGTGGCCCAGGAGATCATGCGCCGCGATGCGAATTCGGAAGTGCACTTCGTTGGTACCGCGCGCGGGTTGGAGACACGGCTGGTCCCGCAGGCTGGTTTTGAGTTATCGCTCATTGAAAGCGCCGGTTTGAAGAACGTGAAACTCGGCGCGCGTTTGAAAGGCATCGCAGTGCTGCCGAAGAGTTTCTTTTCGACTCGGAAGCTGCTGCGACAGTTTCAACCGGACGTTGTAGTCGGCGCCGGTGGTTATGTTTCGGGCCCGGTAGTTTTGACTGCCGCCCTCGTGAACCTGCCGACGCTCGTGATGGAGTCTAACGCACTGCCGGGTTGGACCAACCGCGTGCTGGCGCGTTTTGTGGATCGCGCGGCGGTTTCGTTTGAACAGGCGCTGCCTTACTTTCGCGGGAAAGCTAAGGTAACAGGCAATCCGGTGCGGCGAGAGTTTTTTGAAATACCACCGAAGCAACGTGAGCCGGGAAAGTTTTCGTTGCTTGTGTTTGGTGGTTCGCAGGGCGCGCGCGCGATCAATGAAGCCACAGTGGCGGCGTTGCCTCGGTTGAAAGCGATCCCGATTGAACTTCGGATCAAGCACCAGACAGGGGCCGCGGATTTTGACACAGTGCAGGCGGCTTACGTTGCCGCAGGATGGGGCGAACGTGCTGACGTTCGTAGTTACATTGACAACATGATGGCGGATTTCGCGGCGGCGGATCTCGTGCTCTGTCGCGCCGGTGCGACAACCACCGCAGAACTGATCGCGGCGGGAAAAGCGTCGATCATGGTCCCGTTTCCGTTTGCGGCTGACGACCACCAGCGCAAGAACGCGGAGGCGTTGGAAGCGGCGGGCGCCGCGCGAATGATCTTGCAGCAGGAGTTGAGTGGTGATCGCCTGGCGTTAGAGATTGAAAAGCTGGTCCAATCACCGCAGGAATTGGCTCGCATGGAAGAAGCAAGCAGAAAACTAGCGCACGGCGATGCCGCGGCAGCAGCGGTAGATATGATTGAAGAGTTGAGTCGGAAATAATGTTTCGCAGAATTCAACACGTTCATTTCGTAGGCATTGGCGGGATTGGAATGTCCGGCATCGCGGAGGTGTTGGTGAATCTCGGCTTCCGCGTTTCAGGATCGGATTTGAAACGTTCCAATGTCACCGATCGCCTGCAGCACATGGGTGTTGAGATCTTCGAAGGCCACGCGTCTGAAAATGTGGGGCAACCGCACGTCGTGGTCTGTTCGACTGCCGTGCGCAACGATAATCCCGAGGTCGTCGAGGCGAATCGCCGCTCTATTCCGGTTATTCCGCGCGCCGAGATGCTTGCGGAGTTGATGCGACTCAAACCACACACAGTCGCAGTCGCCGGTTCACATGGAAAAACAACCACGACTTCGATGGTCGCGACTGTGTTGGGCCATGCCGGACTCGATCCGACGATGGTTGTAGGAGGCGTCGTCGGTGCTTTCGGATCAAATGCTCACCTGGGCACCAGCGACTTGATGGTAGTCGAAGCCGACGAGAGCGATCGATCGTTTCTGATGTTGACGCCGACGATCGCGGTGGTGACCAACATCGATCGCGAGCACATGGACTACTACCACGACATGGACGACGTGCGTAACTGCTTCGCGAGTTTTGTGAACAAGGTGCCGTTTTATGGTTCGTCGGTTTTGTGTCTCGACGATCCGAACGTGCAGGCAATCATTCCCCTCCTCGAACGCCGCCGCATGACTTACGGCCTCAGCGCGCAGGCAGACGTCTCGGCTCATGGTATTCGTCACGACAGCAACTTCGGTTCGTCGTTCACTGTCTGGCGCGGCACGGACGTGATGGGCGAGATGACCCTGCGCGTGCCTGGTGTGCATAACGTCTACAACGCACTCGCGGCGATTGCAGTCGGGTTCGAACTCGACGTGCCGTTCGAAAAGATCGTTGAGGGTTTGCACAGCTTCACTGGCGCGGGCCGCAGGTTCCAGGCGAAGGGTGAAGTGAATGACGTGCTCGTCGTGGACGACTACGGTCATCATCCGACAGAGATTCGCGCCACACTCGCCGCGGCGAAGCTCGGCTCCGGCGGCAGGCGCATCGTAGTGCTCTTTCAACCGCACCGCTATACACGCACACACGATCTCATGCAGGAGTTTGCGCGTTCATTCAATAACGCGGACGTGCTGTTTATTACCGACATCTACGCGGCGAGCGAGGATCCGATTGAAGGTGTAACGGCAGAAGCGTTGACAGCCGCGATCAAGCGTTTCGGTCACAAGAATGTGAACTATATCGGCGCGCTCGACAACGCCGCATCCATCCTGCGCGACCATGTGCAGCCCGGCGATCTGGTGTTGACGCTCGGCGCCGGCACCGTAAATCGCGTGAGTGAGCAACTGTTGTTCTTGTTACGAGAACAGTCAGTGGCGACGAATTAGATGTTCGAAGAACGTGACAGGGCTATTGAAGAGATTGCTGCTCGACTCGGAGTGCGCGCCGATCGTGGAACGCGTTTTGCCGAGTTAACGAGCTTGCGAGTCGGCGGCTCGATCGACTGGGTCATCGCACCCGACACGGAAGAGGAAGCAGCGGCGATCGTTCATGAATTGGACCAGGCGGGGATCGGCTGGAGGCCATTGGGTTCCGGCAGCAACGTACTCGCTGACGATGGAGATCATCATTACGTGGTTTTGAACTTGAGCAATATGAAAGGCGAAGTCCACATCGACGGCGAACGAGTTTCGGTGAGTGCCGGTTATTCGTTACCGCGTTTGTGCATCGACGTTGCGCGGAGTGGTCTATCGGGAATTGAAGGACTTGGCGGCATTCCGGGAACAGTCGGCGGCGCGCTATGGATGAATGC
>JBKPJP010000106.1:0-3062 GCA_046730735.1 Acidobacteriota bacterium
TATAAGAGACAGGATGTGCTCTGTCCACAGCGCTTGAGCAACAGGGTTACTACCGTGATTCGCTGGCGGCGGTGGCTATGTATGAATCGCCTGAAACTCGTCCGAAGCTCGACGAGCAGACGTTAAGTTTTCTTCGCGTTCAGATCGGGCTGGCCTACAACTACACCGGCGACCATCCGAAAGCGATCGCGATGCTCAAGTCGACCCTGCGCGACTACGCTGAAAGCAGCGCCGCGAATTTGGGTCACATCTACACTGCGCTGTCGCGCACTTATCGAAGTATCAACGAATACCCGATTGCCCGGGATTACGCGCAGAGAGCGTTAGAGCAGTTTCGCCAGAATGGCGAATGGCGCGGACTTGCCGAAGCTTATTTCGCAGTTGGCGTAGCTGACCTTTTCGAAGGACACTACGAAGCGTGTCTCGAGAATCTCGAGCAGGTCTTGAAACTCATCGGCGATAGACCAGCCGCGTACGTTCTCGGTCGCGCTTATTCAAACATGGCGGGCGCCTGCTGGTTTCTGAAACGACCGCAGGAAGGCATCGATTATCTCAAGAAGGCGATCACTTACTACGAGCGTACCGATCATAAGAGCAACGCTGCTGACGGTTATAACAATCTCGGCATAAACCTGATCCTGATTGGGCAGTGGGAGCGCGCGCAGGAAGCACTCGAGCGCTCCTTTTCGCTTGCGACGGAAGTTGATGAGCACGGCGCAAAGGTGCCGATGATCCTCGATTCGCTCGGTGAGTTGCACATGCTCCGCGGCGATTTGGATGAGGCTAAAGACTATCTGACTCGGGCTGTTGCTCTCGCTACTGAGAACGGAAACAAGTGGTACGCCGCTCAGGCTTTGAGAACGCTGGGACGTTGTTTTCTGGTCCTTGAAGATCCGTCAAGCGCACTCGCAACAGCTCGTGAAGCATTAACGCTGTCCGAAACTATTGGCGACCGCCAGGGCATTTGTGAGTCGCGCCTGATCGCGGCGGAGGCGCATTTGTTGACAGGTGAGTTGGAGGAATGTAGTCGAGAGCTTCAGCGCGTAGGTGAGGAAACAACCGACTCGCCGACCGATCTCGCGTTTACGGGCGAGGCACATCGCCTTAACGGAATGCTGAACATGGCTCGTAACGACGCTGCGTCAGCCGCACAGCATTTCGGCAGCAGCGTTTCGATCTTCGACATGCTTGGCGATCGTTATCGCGCCGCGCGTGCACACCTCGAGTTAGGCCGTGCTTACGCAACGATTTTGCCGGAACGTGCTGGGGAACATTTAAGCCGCGCGTTGAATACGTTTAGGGAATTGGGAGCGCGGCTCGATTTATCGCGCGCTGAAGAAGAGATGAGGGATCTTTCCCGTTCAACTCCCGAACGTATCCAGGAGCAGTCGGCGCTGACACAGTTGTTGACATTGCGTCTCGCTGAAGCGGTTGCATCTCGCGAACTTCTTTTGCGCGAGCTTGCCGCGGTTATGCGTCAGGAGACTGGCGCACAGCGCGTAGTTATCAGTGAACAAGGTGAACGTCGCGAACCGAAAGTCGTCGTTGCGATGGGTTGCACGCCGGCGGATGCTCAGAAAATCGCGATGGAACTCGACGCCGTGGAGGACGACAAATCTTCTGAACGATACTGCCGGAAGCACGACGCCGAAGTGATCATCTTGAAATCATCCAACGCTCCGACGGCGAAGCTTTACCTCGCGCCTCGCAATCGCGCGAAGTTGCCGAAAGGAATTGCACTCGAGCCGCTGCTGCGCGTGGTCGAATTGGGAATGGACGTTTGCGCGCTACGTGCCGGAGCGCAAAAGAGTGGGGCCAGCGAGAGTACCGATGAATTGACGGGTACGAGCCTGATGCCTGGTTTTATACATTCGAGTCCGGCGATGACGCAGTTGGTGGAAGAGGTGCACAAGATTCGCTCGTCGGATGTGACTGTGTTGGTCACAGGCGAGTCGGGCACGGGAAAAGAGTTAGTGGCGCGTGCGATCCACGCGATCTCATCACGGCGCGCGAAAGTGTTTGTGCCGTTCAACTGCACGGCGGTGCCGAAGGAGTTGTCGGAAGGATATCTGTTTGGTTACCGGCGGGGAGCGTTCACTGGGGCCATCTCTGATTCGCAGGGTGTGATTCGCACTGCTGCCGGTGGCACGCTCTTTCTCGATGAAGTCGGTGATCTACCGTTGGATGTTCAACCAAAACTGCTGCGCTTTTTGCAGGAAGGTGAGATTCAACCGCTAGGCGAACAACGTCCCAGCAAAGTTGACGTGCGCATTATCGCCGCCACAAACACAGACCTTGAAGAGATGGTGGCGCAGGGACGTTTTCGTGAGGACCTGTATTACCGGCTCAACGTGATTCGCTTGCGTGTACCGCCGCTGCGCGAACGTCGTTCGGAAATCCCGACGATCGTCAACTACTACGTCAATCATTATTCGGCAAAGTTTGGTCGGAAAGACATTCAGATAACGCCGCAGGCGGTGGATCTGTTGATGGTGAGTGATTGGCCCGGAAACGTGCGGCAGCTTTGTAATGAGATTCAGCGCACCGTGGCTCGTTCTGAGGATGGCACGATCATCACTCCTGAGCATCTTTCGCCCGAACTGAAACGAACCTCTTCACCGACCACTCCTTCGGCGGCATCATTTGCTGCGATGCCGTCGTCAACAAACCTGCAACGGACAGGCACGCTTGCTGATGCGCTTGCGGAAGTTGAGCGACGCATGATTGCTGATGCAATGCGCCGGCATGGCGGCAACATATCGCGCGCGGCGCGTGAACTTGGGCTAACTCGTCGCGGTCTTTATCTCAAACTTGAGCGCCACGATCTCAGCGTCAGCGCTTAGGCCTTCACCCCGCTGTTTTTACGTTGAGTGATCTCCTGCGCAAGTTTGCAGATCTTGTCGATATCGAACGGCTTGGCAACTACCCAGTCAGCCTTAACTTCGTTTTTCGTTTCGAGGCTAATCGCATCGGCCCAGCCGCTGATGATTGCGATTGGCATGATTTGTGAGCGTTTCCTGATTTCGGTGACCAGTTCCCATCCGCTCATGTCAGGCATGCCG
>JBKPJP010000107.1:0-6685 GCA_046730735.1 Acidobacteriota bacterium
ACCACTGCCTTTGCACTTGAAGCAACTGAAATCAAACTCGGCGCTCGGCTCCGTAAACGGAAAATACGACGGCCGGAAGCGCGTCACGGTATCCGGTCCAAACAGACGCCGCAGAAACTCCGCAACCGTTCCTTTCAAATGCGCCATCGTGATGCCGCGATCGACACAGAGCCCTTCGACCTGGAAAAACATCGGATTGTGAGTCGGATCGGGAGTATCGCGACGAAACACACGGCCGGGCGCGATCATGCGCACCGGAACACCGCGACGTTGCATCGCATGAATCTGGACCGTCGAGGTCTGTGAACGGAGCGCGAAGCCGTCGGTCGTGTAGAAGGTGTCTTGCCAGGCTCGCGCCGGATGGTTTTGCGGAATGTTGAGCGCGTCGAAGTTGTAGAAGTCAGTCTCGATCTCGCGATCGTCTTCAATCGCATAACCGAGTGCGACGAACACGTCTTCGAGTCGCTCGCGCAAGAGCGTGATCGGGTGACGATGCCCGAACCGAGGCCGGCGACCCGGCAAAGTAACGTCAATGCTCTCGCGCGCCGTGCGTTCGTTTTGAATGTAGTCTTTGAGACTTTGCTCCGCCTGGTCCAATGATTGGACGAGGGCCGCTTCGGTTGCCTGCACGAGTTGACCGAACGCCGCACGTTGATCCGGAGCCACGCACCCGATCAGCTTCTTGGTCGCCGCGAGTGTGCTCTTCTTTCCGAGATGACGCGTGCGCAACTCGGCGAGCGCGCGCTCTTCCGCCACGGCCGCTTCCAGATCGCGGGGGGTAAAGCGGGCAAAGCGCTCGAACTCTTGCTCGAACGCTTTGCGTGCTGCTTCTACTTGATCTTCAGGTGATAGGTCGTTCTGGCTATCGGTCATTTAACGAAGCTTAGTTAGTTTTTCTTTGCGCTACCCATTTGCCCTGCAACTGTCCGGCGTAATCAAACTCGCCCGACAGTTTTCCCTCGATGACGGTTGCGCTCATCGAGATCGTGCCGTTCTGACCTTCGAGTTGGAACACGAGTTTGCCATCTTTCCAGGAGCCGTCTTTCACGACTGATTCACCGAGTTGCGAACTGCTGCTTCCCGTAACCTTGTCGCCCTCAACTTTCAGCGTCAACAAAAACGGAAACGGCTGTCCATTGGCGTCGGCAATCGCGTCCCACTGGCCATTGAGATTAACGGCACCCGGAGCAGCAGCGGCGGCAGGAGTAGCTGGTGCAGCGGCAGCGGCCGGCGTCACTTTCTTTAGTTCCACCGGAATCTTCTGTGGTCCATCACTCATCTCGCCGACGAGCTTATCGCCATCGACTTTGGCCACATACATGTGGTCTTTGTCGAAACGCAGCGTCAGCGTGCCGTTCTCTAATTTGGCTTCCGCGATGTCGATGCTTTTCGGACCATGGATCGCCCGCCCGGTTATTTTTCCGTTCTCAGACTTCAGTTCAAGAGAAACCTTGCCTTCCTGCCCGTTTGGCATCTTCACCGTTCCCTCGTAAGTGCCGGTCACATCGGGAGTACCTTGCGCGAGCGCAACGATGCTACCGAGCAGGACAGTGAGTATCAGCAGGCCGAGCCGGCTTCGCAATTTGGTGTTCTTCATTTCAATTCCTTTCAAAAAACTTACGCCGCTTTGTTTTGCTGTTCCTTCTCGAGCGCGTTCTTGGCTTGCGCTGCGACTTCAGCAAACGACTCCGGTTGATGGACGGCCAGGTCGGCAAGCACTTTGCGATCGAGTTCGATAGCGGCGAGCTTCAGACCGTGCATGAGTTGCGAATAGTTCAAACCATTCAGGCGAGCGGCAGCACCGATGCGAACGATCCAGAGGCTGCGAAAGTCGCGCTTCTTCAGTTTGCGTCCGGTGTAGGCGAAGTTTAATCCACGCTCGACGGATTCCTTGGCGGAGCGATACAGCTTCGACTTGGTGCCACGATAACCTTTGGCCAGCTTTAATATTTTCTTACGTCTCTCGAGACGCTTATTGCCACGTTTTGCTCTGGGCATATGATTCCTCCCTTATTAATACGTAATCCAGAGATTACACAGATTTAATCTCGACCGTACGGCAGCATCGACATCACGCGATCGTGATCGGACTTGGAGACGAGGACGTCGATATCCAGGTGACGCTTTCGCTTATTGGTCTTCTTCGTCAATATGTGCCGCGCGTGCGAATGGCCACGTTTGATCTTGCCTGTGGCAGTCAGGCGCACTCGCTTTGCGGCACCCTTGTGTGTCTTAAGTTTTGGCATGAATTGATTTCCCTTCTCTACTGATTCGTCGGCGGCGCCTCGGGTTTTGGCCCACCACCACCGCTCTTATGTCTCTTCGGCCCAAAGATGATGAACATCTGGTTCCCTTCCATCCTCGGCCTTGCTTCAACTTCACCAACATCCGAGAGATCCTGTTCGAGCTTCTCCAGGATTCGCGCACCCAATTCACGGTGCGTCATCTCGCGCCCGCGGAACCAGATCGTGGCTCTCACTTTGTCGCCCTCCTGCAGCCACTCACGCGCATGCTTCATGCGGTAGTCGTAGTCGTGATCGTCGGTTCCCGGTCGAAACTTAACTTCCTTGACCGTGATGGTTACCTGCTTCTTTTTCGCTTCGTTCGCCTTCTTCTTCGCTTCGTACTGGTACTTTCCGAAATCGATGATGCGGCAAACAGGAGGATCGGCGTTGGGTGCAACCTCTACGAGGTCCAACCCTTTCTCGCGGGCGGAGCGCACCGCATCGCGCACGTCCATCACGCCCAGTTGTTCTCCTTCTTCACCAATCACGCGCACCTCAGGCACGCGAATTCTCTCGTTGATCCGAACGGGCGGCACGCGCCGGTTATCCGGACGCTGGCCGCGACCTCGAAAGCCTGTAGCTATTCTGCACCTCCTAAGTTTGAGCCTCGGAAGAATAGGGGGCTATTCTTCTTCAGACTAGTTGTTTGTTAACGCGCGGGTTTCAACCAACCGCTGCGCCATCTCCTTGAACTCCGCGATGGACATCACCCCGATGTCGCCCCGGGCACGTTCTCGGACTGCCACCGTCTTCTGCTCCATCTCGCGATCGCCGAGCACGAGCATAAACGGCACTTTCTGTAACTGAGCATCGCGAATCTTTGCGCCGATCTTCTCGCTACGCAGATTCGCTTCCACACGGAAGCCTGCCACGCGCAGTTCGCGGGCCAGTTCTTCCGCGTATTCATTGACTCGATCGGTGATCGGCAGCACCGCGATCTGCACGGGCGCCAGCCACATCGGGAACGCGCCTGCGTAGTGTTCGATTAACACTCCGAAGAAACGCTCCATCGATCCAAACAGCGCCCGGTGAATCATGATCGGCCGGTGCGGCTTGTTGTCTTCGCCGATGTATTCGAGTTGAAAACGCTCCGGCAAATTAAAGTCAAACTGGACCGTCGTCAACTGCCACGCGCGACCAATCGCATCCTCAACACGAATGTCGATCTTTGGACCATAAAACGCCGCTTCACCTCCGACTCTCTGGTACGGGATTTCGCGGCTGTTCAACGCATCGACGAGGGCGGCTTCGGCACTTTCCCAATCCGCATCCTCGCCAAAGTACAAACTTTTATCGTCGCCCCTGACGGAGAGCTCGACTTTGTAGTCCTTAAAGCCAAACGCCTTGTAGACGCTGAACGCGAAATCGATGCAACCAACTACCTCGCCGCGCACCGTCTCATTCGTGCAGAAGATGTGGGCATCGTCCTGCGTAAACCCGCGCGCGCGAATCAACCCGTGCAGTGCGCCGGAAAGCTCGGCGCGATAACACGTGCCAAACTCCGCGTAACGCAAGGGCAGATCACGATACGAACGTTGCGCTGACTTGTAAATACCGATGTGAAACGGGCAGTTCATCGGCTTGATGCGAAATTCCTGCTCCTCAAACTCCATCGGCGAAAACATCGAATCGACGTAGTTGATCTCGTGCCCGCTCGTGAACCACAGTTCGCGCTTTGCGATGTGCGGCGTGAAGACCAATCCATATCCGCGCAGCAGCAGTTCTTCGCGCAGGTAGTCTTCCATCTCTTTACGGATGGCGCCGCCTTTCGGATGCCAGAAGATGAGTCCCTGCCCGTAGTCTTCCTGAATCGAGAACAGATCCAGCTCACGACCAAGACGACGATGGTCACGTTTCTCTGCCTCTTCACGTTGCTTCAACCACGCATCGAGTTCTTCCTGCGTGAAGAAAGCCGTCCCGTATATGCGTTGCATCTGCGGTTGCGAGGCGTCGCCTTTCCAGTACGCGCCGGCGAGTGAAAGAAGCTTGAAAGCGCGCAGCTTGTTCGTGTTGGGAACGTGTGGTCCGAGACAAAAGTCGATAAACGGCGAGCCCTCGATGTAATAGACGCTCACCTTCTCGCCGGCTTTTTCGTCAATCAGTTCACACTTCAACGGCTCTTCACGTTCGCCGAAAACACGCAGGGCTTCGTCTTTCGAGATCTCTTCGCGACGATAGACCAGGTTCTTGCTGGCGATCTGCTTCATTCGTTTTTCGATGACGGGCAGATCGGCTTCCGTCAGCGGCTGAGGCGTGATCACGTCGTAGAAAAATCCGTAACGTGGATCGTCGAGAAGTGCTGGTCCAATGCCGAGTTTGGTGCCGGGAAACAGATCGAGCACTGCCGCCGCGAGCAGGTGCGCGGTCGAGTGACGCAAGACTTCGAGCCCGTCGCGCGTCTGCGGCACGATCGGTTCGATCTGAACTGACTCGCCATTGGCGCGCAGCGTTTCGAGCGAGGCGGCGAGGTCTACCTCGCGTCCGCCAATTTTTGCTGCGAGAGCCTGTTTCGCAAGGTCGCGGTCGAGCTTCTTGAGAGCCTCGGCAACCGTCGCCGAATCAGGCATCGAAACAAGTTCACCGTTTTTCAGTTGTACGTTGATCTCACTCATTTCATATCACTCCCCAGGTGCGCCAAAGCCCGGCAAGCGCACGCGGGGACTACAACGAAGACCTGAGTCCCAAGGCCGTTCCTACGATTTACGATTCACTTTATTGTTACTTCAGTCGATCGGATTCGATAGGAGCGCCTTCGCCGTGCGCCCGCCTGGTGCGGGTCGGCAATTACAAAGTAAAGAATCGGGTAGTAGTTCGATTCATTGCGAAGGTCTTCCGGAGCGTCCTATCAAAAGTTAGAAATACCCAAGTAACGAAGCCGGATTCTAGCAAACGCGTTATTATAGGGCAAGCTTTGCGGTCTCTGCGTACCTCTGCGTCCCTCGGCGTTAGACTACTCTTAACGCAGAGGACGCAGAGATACGCAGAGGTACGCAGAGTAATCTCTATGAAGCGTTCGGTATCTATCTGCCTGCTGATTATGACGCTGGCGCAGGCCATAGCGGCTCAAAACGATGCGCGCGAGCTATGGCTGGTCCGTGCGCAAAACCTCACGACCGACCTGCTCAAGGACGCCGCCGACCTCAGCTCGATGCAACGCGCAATACTCTGGGTGAAACTGGCTCAACGCTGGTGGCGCGAAGATCCAAAACGAGCCACGACCTGGATCGTCAACGCCATCGAGATCGTGGAACAGGTCCCCAATAAAGAAACGCCCGCGGAACGGGAAAAAAGATTAGAGACGACGCGAGCACTCCTGACAATCGTCACACCACTCGATCAAAAATTCACAAAACGTCTGATGCCGCTCCTGACCGACAATAAATTGCCTGAAAACGAGCGGTATGGAACCGCCGACGCACTAGTCGATGCTGCGGTTTCACTCGTTAAAGAAGATCCAAAACGTGCGGCTGACCTGGGCGCAATGGCATTGCGCGTTCAAGCGCCAAGCAACCTCGAGTCACTACTTTTTACTTTACGCGCACGCGACCCGAAACTGGCCGATAGTCTGTTCGAGCAGGCGCTGGTCGTCGCCAGGCAAAATCCCAAAAGCAAGCTCTCAAACTCGCTCATGTACGTTGCGTTTCCAGTGCAGCGAGGAGGGAGCGCCGGCACACCCGTACCTCCCGAACCATTGCGAATACAGCTATTGCAGCTTTACGTGGGCTTGATAACCGATAGTATGGCGGAAGGCGCAAATCAGAATTCAACCTGTGGAATCGTGACCTGGCTGTCTCCGCTTTATACAGAGTTTGAACGGCTCGTGCCGAAGCAATGGCTGATTGTGCGCCAGGCAATCAACCAGTGCCGGTCAGCCTCTCCCCTGGCCCAACAACTGATAGACGACGCCACGCGTAGTCAACCCCTCGACAGCGTCGAGAGTCTCTTAAAAGCCGCCGGTGATGCGGATGATATGCAGGTGCGCACGGTTTACGCGTCGCGTGCCGCAGCTTTGGCGGCGCGAACCAAAGACTATGAACGCGCAATACAGATCCTCGAGGACATGTCTAAAGAGGAACGGGAATTTATGGGTGAGGCGTGGACGTCGTTCCGGTGGAACTGGGCGGCCGAAGGTGCGATCGAGCACTACAGAAATGGCCGCTTCCGCGAAATGAATTTGCTCCTTGACGGGGTGCCTTCAGAGTTCCAGGCGTTCGCTAAAGCGGCGTTTATTAGCTGGTTACCGGAAGAGGTCGTTTCCGAAACGGCTCCGATCACACAGATTCTCAGCGATGCGATAAAGGGATTGGAGCGATCGAATACTCCTGAGACGGATAAGCACAACTGGTACTTCGGTCTATTGCGCCCGACAGTGAAGTATCAGCCCGGAGACGCGAATACAG
>JBKPJP010000108.1:0-9811 GCA_046730735.1 Acidobacteriota bacterium
GGTGTTGGCAGTGCAATGACGGCGAACAAGGTGCCGGGTGTGCGTGCGGCGGCGTGTTATTCGGTTGAAGTGGCGCGCAACTCACGCGAACACAACGATGCCAACGTGTTGACACTCGGCAGCAAGACGATCAACAGCAAACAGATGCGCGACATCGTTATGACGTGGCTATCGACCGAGATCAGCGAGGAACGCCATCGCAAACGCGTCGCAAAGATCAACGCCATCCAGCGGCAATACCAGCGTTAGAAGAGTTTCACGCAAAGGCACAAAGGAAGACGCAAAGGCGCAAAGAGATCGTATTCAGTTAGTCGCTTTGCGTCTTTGCGTCTTCCTTTGCGCCTTTGCGTGAAACTCCGTCTTTACTGCTAGAATGCTTGCGTCATGCCCTTTTCCAATAACGGCGATTACGAGGCACTGATTGAGCAGATCACCGATGTGATCGTGTCGCGACTCAATGGCGACGGCAGCGCGGAACAGGCTGCGATGTGCGGCTGCACGTCCGAGTGTTTCCATCGCTGCCCCGAGCGCATGCATCGCATCATCGATGCCGGCGCTGCGCGTATCGGTCTCGTGCTCGGCCAGACTGCAACGGCGACAGAGTGGGCGGGCCTGATCGATCACACGTTGCTCAAACCCGAAGCCACCGACGACGATATCAAAAAACTCTGCCAGGAAGCCGCGACTTATCGCTTTGCTTCAGTTTGCGTGAACCCGACGTGGGTGCGCGTCGCCGCCTGCAATCTCGCCGGCAGCGGCGTTCCCGTTTGCACCGTGATCGGCTTTCCCCTCGGCGCCACGCTCCCTGACGTTAAAGCTTACGAAGCGCGTCGCGCGATCTTCGACGGCGCGAAGGAAGTGGACATGGTGATCAACGTCGGCGCGCTCAAGAGCGGCGACGACTGTCTCGTCGAACACGACATTCGTTCGGTCGCGCAAGTCGCACACGAGTACGACGCCATCTGCAAAGTGATCATCGAGACAGCCCTCCTGACTGACGACGAAAAAGTGCGCGCGTGTGTTGCCGCAAAGAACGCCGGCGCCGATTTCGTGAAGACCTCGACAGGATTTTCAAAAGGCGGCGCGACTGTCGCCGACGTCGCGCTCATGCGGCGCACTGTTGGATCAGAACTCGGTGTGAAAGCATCCGGCGGCGTAAAAGGACTCGACGACGCGCGCAAGATGGTCGAAGCGGGCGCGACGCGTATCGGCGCGAGTGTCGGTGTGAAGATTGCACAAGAAGCCGCGGGCAAGAATCCCGCATTCGCAGGTTCCTCCGCGTATTAGTTCCCCTCATTTCAAACTATGCCCCAGAACGCGAAACTCCTGGCAGTTATTCTCGGCGGCGGCGCCGGCAATCGTCTCTTTCCGCTCACGCAACAACGATCGAAACCGGCAGTGCCGCTCGGCGGCAAATATCGTCTGGTCGATATCGCGCTTTCAAACTGCATCAACTCGGATATTCTGCGCACGTTCGTGCTGACACAATTCAACTCCGCTTCACTCAACCGGCACATCGCGCAAACGTATCGCTTCTCGCAGTTCTCAAATGGCTTCGTCGAGATACTCGCGGCCGAGCAGACTCACGAAAGCCCGCAGTGGTTCCAGGGAACTGCCGACGCCGTGAGACAAGTGTTGCCGCACATTCGAGACTGGGGCATCGACACGTTGTTGATTCTGTCGGGCGATCATCTGTATCGCATGGACTATCGAGAGTTTCTCGAGCGGCATCATTCGTCGAATGCCGACGTTACTGTTTCCGTGATTCCGTGCGAGGCGCGCTCCGCGAGTGAGTTTGGTTTGTTGAAGACTGACGAAACCGGTCGCATCGTCGAGTTTAAAGAGAAACCCAGGGGCGACGATCTGCTTTCAATGCAGGTCGACACTACGACCCTCGGTCTCGATGCGAATGAAGCACAGCGACGCCCGTATCTCGCGTCGATGGGAATCTACGTTTTCAAGTACGACGAGCTGGAGCGACTGCTGGGCGAAGATTCCGACCGAATCGATTTCGGCAAGCACGTGATTCCCGCCGCCATCAAGTCGCGCCATGTGCAGGCGTACAGGTTTGACGGTTACTGGGAAGACATCGGAACGATCGGCGCGTTCTATCGCGCGAACCTGGATCTGACGACCAAGATTCCGAAGTTCAACTTATTTGACGCCGAAGCTCCCGTGTTCACGCGCGCGCGCTATCTGCCGCCGTCGAAAGTCGAGGAGACGGAGATCAACGATTCGATCATCGGCGATGGGTCCATCATCATCGGCGCGAAAGTGAGTAACTCGGTCGTGGGCGTGCGCAGCCGCATTTCAAAAGGCGTGCAGATGGATTCGTCTTACATGATGGGCGCTGACTACTATCAGACCTTTGAAGACATGCGCACTGACGCGAGCAAAGGTTTGCCGCGCGTCGGCATAGGGGAGGGAACGCAGATCAGACGCGCCATCATCGATAAGAATGCGCGCATCGGAAAGAATGCGCGGCTGCTGAATGAAGCGGGCGTGGTCGAGACTGATGGCCCGGGCGGCGCGTACTTCATTCGCGACAGCATCATCATCGTGCCGAAGAACGCGGTGATCGCCGACGGAACAGTGATCTAAGGTTTTACTTTAACCTAATGGACTTCTTCCCAACTCGTGATTACCACCCGGCGACGATAGAAAGAAAGTCAGGTTCCAGCAAGCGCCGTAAAATACCTCAAGTAAAACTTCCAAAAGACAAAAACAATCTCGACGTCGTGATCGGCGAGAGGGTAGTGAAGCTCACGAACCTCAACAAACTCTTCTGGCCGAAGCTCGGCGTCACCAAACGCGATCTCATTCAGTACTACCTCGACATGGCGCCGGTGCTCTTGCCGCACGTCATCGATCGCGCGATGGTGATGAAGCGTTATCCGCACGGCGCCGAGGGTGAGTTCTTCTTCATGAAGCGTGCACCGTCGCCGCGACCTGACTGGATTGAGATCTGCAACATCGAGCACGAGTCAGGGAACATCATCAACTTCCCGATGATCCAGGACGTGGCGGCGTTGATGTGGGTAATCAATCTCGGCTGCATCGATCTTAACCAGTGGTACGCGCGCTGCGACGACGTGGATCGCCCTGACTACGTGCATTTCGATCTCGATCCGGTGCCGAATGCGTCGTTTGAGAAAGTTCGCGAAGCGGCGTTGTTTCTCAAACTCGGGCTTGATTCACTGAAGATTCCGAGCTTCGTGAAGACGACCGGCTCGAAAGGTATTCACATCTACATTCCGATCAAGCGTGGTCCAACGCAAAAGCAGGTGTGGATGTTTGCGAAGGAGTTTGCCTGGGCAGTCGCATCGCAGGCGCCGAAACTGTTGACGGCTGTCTACCAGGTTGCGAAGCGGCCGAAGGGAAGAGTGCTGGTCGATTACAACCAGAACGCATGGGGACGAACGCTGGCGTCAGTCTACTCAGTCAGGCCGAACAAGCAGCCGACCGTGTCGACTCCCGTGACGTGGAAGGAACTCGAGTGCGGGATCTCGATCGACGATTTCCGTATCGACAACGTGCCTGCGCGTGTGCGCAAGCTTGGCGACTTGTGGAAGCCGCTCAACGAGGCGAAGGGACGGTTTCGACTTGAAGCTTATCTTTAACCTAAAGCGAAAACGCATGAAGTACAACTTCAATGGTCGGCCTGCCTACACTTGAAGTAAATGGTTACGATTTGGACTATCGGACATTCGACTCGCACTGCTGAGAAGTTTGGCGAGATACTGCTGGCGCACGAGATCAAGGTGCTGGTTGACGTGCGCAGCTTTCCGGGTTCGCGCAGGTTGCCGCAGTTCAATAAGGCTGAGCTTGCTGAGTCGCTGAGCGCGCTTGGGATTGAATACCGTCACGAGCCGAGGCTTGGCGGGCGCAGGAAGCCGCGCGCGGATTCGCATAACACGGCGTGGAAGAATGCGTCGTTTCGCGCGTACGCGGATCACATGGAGAGTGATGAGTTTCAACGTGGAGTTGAAGAGTTACTTGAAGTCGCGGCGAGTGAGCGTACGGCGGTGATGTGTGCGGAAGCGGTTTGGTGGCGTTGTCATCGCAGTTTGATCGCTGACTATTTGAAGGCAGAAGGTCACACCGTCCTGCACATCATCGATCAAAAGAAGATCGAAGAACATCCCTTCACCTCTGCCGCCCGCATTATCGAAGGCAAGTTGTCGTATAAAGGTTTGTTGGGCTAACTGAACAACTCACAATAGAACAAGTCAGGAAGAGGGGCTTGCCACCGCTGTTTAGATTCACAGAGCGGGGGCAAGCCCCTCTTCCTGACTTGTTCTATTCCAGCTAACCTGATTTATCTAACTAGCGCGGTTGCTGTGCCAGACTTTTGCTTTCGCGCCTTTCTTGCGGCGCTTGATGCCTGTGCGGGGTGGGATTTTTTTGGGATCGCCGGTCGCGGCTTTCTTGACGTTGCCGCCTTCGTCTTCCGCAATCTCGGCGAGGGAGCGTCGCGTGAGTATCGAGACAGGCGCGATCTCCGTTACGTCTTCTTCAGTCGTGTAGTAATCGCGATGCTTGATCAGCAACCACTGTCGCTCGCCACGCGTGCGCACGAGCACCCACGAGCCTTTCAACTTCTCACCATTAAGCGTGAACTTGAAATCACCTTTGCGCAGCGACGCTTCAACATCATCAGTCTCTTCAGGCTTGTACGTGCCGTAATCCCAGACCATCACAGTGCCGCCGCCATACTCACCTTCCGGTATCACGCCTTCAAACTTCGCGTAATCGACCGGATGATCTTCAACCTGCATCGCAAGTCGCTTCACCTTCGGATCGAGTGATGGTCCTTTCGGCACGGCCCACGACTTCAACACACCATCGACCTCGAGACGAAAGTCATAGTGCAGTTGCGTGGCACGATGCTTCTGAATGACGTAGAGACGCCCGGTGCGCGTCCGCTTCTTCGTTGGGCCAGGCTCAGGAGTCTTATCAAACTTCCGTTTCTTCTTGTATTCAGTCAGCGACGCCATGGTAGACCAGTGAACGCTAAAGTATTTCTTTAAGTGTCACGCAGAGGTTTCCATTGTCATCTCTTCGAAGAGCTCAGGTTGGATCGGCTCGAGGCCCAACGCCTGTCGAACGCGGGCGAAGCTGCGACGATGAATCGGGAGGGCGCCGAGGTCTTTCAAGGTACGACAGTGTTCGGGAGTGGGATAACCTTTGTGAGTAGCGAGCCCGTAGCCGGAGTAGATCTGGTCCAGCTCGATCATGTGAGCGTCGCGCGTGGTCTTCGCGATGATCGACGCGGCCGCGATGCTGGCTGAGAGTGCGTCACCCCGAATGATGCCGCGTTGCGGTGTTTGACAGTTGGGAATCCGGCGCGCGTCCACGAGGATGAAGTCAGGTTGTAAAGACAATCCCTGCACTGCTCGCTGCATCGCCAGTAGTCCGGCGTGATAGATGTTGATCTTGTCGATCTCTTCAACCTCTGCAATCCCGACTGCCCAACAGAGAGCGTCCTGCTTGATTTGCTGCGCGAGCTCATCTCGTTTCTCAGGATCGAGAATTTTTTTCGAGTCGTTGAGTCCACGCAGCTTGTAGTTCTGCGGCAGAACGACGGCGCCGGCGACGACGGGTCCGGCGAGTGGCGCCATTCCGGCTTCGTCAACGCCCGCGATGAGCCCGAAGCCTTGCGACCACAGTTCGATCTCGAAGCGTAGCAGGAAGTGGAGCCGCTGCCCTTCGGAACGATTCTCCTTGTATCGTCCGCGAATGCGTTTTGCGAGTTGGTGCGCGCCCTGCCGTTTATCAACTTCGAGAGCTTCAAGTAAACCTTTAGGTACCGGCCGTCGACGCCGCACGAACAGCTCGCTTAGTTCGGGAATTGATTTATTGAGGAGGTCTTCCAGAGAGCTCATGACTTCCGAGTGCTTCGCGAACTGATTCTTACCACAAAGCCAGCCACACGCGAAAGCAGTCTCGCTGTTTTTTTCCAATAGCTGTTATTCTTGAGCCTGTCCATGAATCTTTCCCCGCGCACAAAGCTCCGCCTGCTCGGTCTGCTTCCGCTGATGTTCTTCCTTGCCCAGGCCGTTCACTACTGGCCACGTAACGAACTCGGCCATCTGCTCTGGATGTGTAATATCGGCAACCTGCTGCTCGCGATGGGACTCTTTCTCGAAAAGCCGGTTGTCGTTCGACTGGCGGCAATCTGGACGATCCCGGGACTCGTAATCTGGATCCTGTACGTGGTGCTCGTCTGGACTGTGTTTCTCAGTTCATTCCTCGCGCACGTCGGCGGGCTGGTAGTGGGGATGATAGCGCTGAGCAGGTACGGCATGGATCGAACTTCCTGGCGCTGGGCTTTCGGCTGGTATCTGGTGGTCCAACTCGCCTCGCGGTTCGTAACGGCGCCGGAGTTGAATGTAAACCTCGCCCACGCGATTCAACCCGGATGGGATCGAGCGTTTCATTCTTACTGGAGCTTCTGGCTCGTGTTGACGATCTCGACGGCCGCGGCGCTGTGGTTATCCGGTCTGCTGTTATGGAGCCTTTGGCCTTCGGAATATTTCACGCCACCGCGCAAAGTTTACGCGAAGACGCAAAGTTGATAGCCCTGGCGCTTCTGTGTGAAATCTTTTAGACAGCGACGCGGTGGGGACGACGATAGGATTCGATCAGTGAGACCACGAGGTTACAGAGTTCCGACGGTTGACTGGGTTTGATCAGATACGCTTGCGCGCCGGAGTTTATTGCCTGGTCCTTGTCGATCTCGTAAGCGGCTGCAGAGTAAAAGAGAATCGGTGTGGCTTTATCAAACTCACGTATCTGCCGGCAGAGATCCAGACCTGAACCATCCGGCAGCCACGAGTCCAACAGGTAAAGATCAAAATGCTGTGAGCTGGCGAGGGCAAGTCCAGTCTCGATCGTGGAGCCCGTCACGACTTCAAAGCTTTTTTGTTCGAGCACGAGCGTGACCAGTTCGCGTGTATCTTCGTGGTCCTCGATATAGAGGACACGGGGGGTATTGTTTCTTCGCATGATCAAACTCGATTGTCCCGGGATAGGTGCCGCTAACGATGGAAAAAAGCCGGGCCGGCATATAGTTCTCAAGGTCAGTCGGGAAGGATATGCCGGCCGCGGCTACCCTGCTTGTTGTGTAGCACGACTTTATGCGTCTGCCGCATCAATGTCAGTACGGTCACGAACAATCTTCGGCTCAGGAAAATCCCTAGTACGTAAAACTTCTAACAACATCAGAGACAAAGGCGGTGTTTTTTGTCGCTTGTACGGGAGTGGACATAGGCGTAAAATCGTGCCGTTCCCAGAAACCCGAGGTTCTTTCAGTCACGTATCTCTTATCACCCGATGCCTTTATTGCGGTCTGTGGAGTGTAACGGGATGACTATTAGCTTTCATTCATTTCCTGCTGAACGGAAGGAGTTGCTTACTTCCGCCATTGCCTCTCGAAATCAACTGCTCGATGAGCTTTTTAAGGCATCGGACCTGGCCAGTTATTTGCTCCCCGAGATGAGAATTGTGCCACTTACGGTGAACCAGGTTCTTTACGAGCAGGGCGATCAGATGGAGCACGTTTACTTTCCACTCGATGCCGTGATTTCCGGCCTGGCGATCATGGAGGACGGGACCACCATCGAAACGTCGATGATCGGTCGCGATAGTTTGGTGGGCATCTCCACGATTCTTGGTAGTGGACGGTCAAGACAGTGGATCTGGGTAACTGTCGGCGGCAGCGCGATCCAGATGGAAAAGAAATTCCTCGAGAGAATATTTGTTCAGAATGAAACTGCTCTCAAATGCCTGACCAGGGCCTACCGGTCGTTAATCACTCAGCTCTCACAACGTTGCGTTTGCAACACGCGCCATACGATCCTCGAGCGGTTGTGTTGTTGGCTGCTGATGATTCACGATCGCGTGGGCGGCGACAAGTTGAGTCTGACGCAGGAGATGATCGCGTCCCGTATTGGCGCTCGTCGCGCCGGCATCACGGTCGCAGCCGGATTACTGCAATCACTGAAAGCTATCGAGTATCGTCGTGGTCAACTGCATATTTCGGAGCGGTCAGTACTCGAGCAGACAGTGTGCGAATGCTACGATCTGATCAAAGGGGATGCGGAGTTCTCCCCCCCCCCCACTTTACTCCGCCTTCTCGCTATAGATAAACAGGCAGGTGATAACTGAACTGTCAACGTCGGCGATGGGGACGACGGTGTGAATATACCGGTTTGAATCCTCGGAATTGACGCTGGCGACGATTGGACCAGTAGAGTGCGATTGTGCATCACGGGCGGATGCCTTGAGTACTCTGGTTAATTCGTCAACCTCCTTGCCGCTAAAAACGTCGGACAACGGCAGTCCCTTAACGTTACGGCCACCGAGCAATTTCTCGTAAGCGGGATTGATTGTTTGAATGGTGAGATCTTCCGCATTCAATATCATAATGTAATAAGGAAATCTTTCGAGCAGCGTCGAGAGTTGCATTTGTTCCACGCGAAGTTGCTTGTTCAGCTCCTGTAATTCCACGGTTCGAGCGGCCAATTCATCATTGGTAGTTTGCAGTTCTTCGTTGGTCGCCTGGAGTTCTTCGTTATTCGTCTCGAGCTCTTCATTGGTGGCCTGTAGCTCTTCGTTAGTAGCTTCAAACTCTTCGTTGGTCGCCTGCAACTCTTCCTGAGTCAACATCAACTCTTCATTCGCGGCCTGCAATTCTTCGTTCGCGTCCTGGAGCTCTTTGTTCATCGTGCCGAGACGTTTGTTTGCGCCACTCAATTCGCCCACCAGCGCAGCGTGCTCATGCTGCACCGCCTCGAGCCGCTTCTTGAGCTGGGCTTGTTCCGTTACATCGAGGGCGGTAATAACGGCTACATCCGGCGCGCCTTGTTCCATCTGCATAATCATGATGGTGAAAGTCACGTATCTCCCGGAGCCTTCCGACGATTGGTCCAACTCCAGTTCCGGAAGTGTCATAGTGCTATGCTCGCGAAAGGCCGTATCGATTGCCCGGCGCACTTCGTGGTAAGGCATGCCGCGCACGGTGTGCAAAAAGTCGTGATCGTAGGCGACGTCTCGCACGCCAAGCAGCCGGCGCGCCGCCGCGTTAATAGTGATGATGCGATAATGGTTGTCGATGATTACGACTGCGACATTGGTATAGCGCAGCATCGTTTCATTGACGCGACGTAGCTGGGTAATCTCAAATTCCACATGCGAAGAATCGTGCGGACTCTGGATTACCGAACTTTGCCGGCGAATTATTTCCCGCCGTAAATTTGGATTGTTTACTTGAGCCGACCCTTCGATTGCCGGAAAGTCAATTGGGCCACCGAGGCAGCGATAGATCTTCCATTTTTTATTTACCAGTTCAAACGTTCCCTTGGTTGGCCGTGCGGTTTCCGCTTTGCCAAGAAAAAGATAGCCATGTGACTGGTGCAGCGAATACGCAAAGAGATCAAGGACCACTTGTTGCAGATCCGGTTTAAGATAAATCAATAGATTGCGACAAGTCACCAGATCGATGCGCGGGAAAGGTACGCCACGGCTGATGTCCTGTTGTCCGAAAATGACTGCCTGACGCAATGTCTTTGAGATGCGAAATCCCTGATCGACTCGCTCGAAAAAACGTTCCCGGTAATCATTGGGCAAGTCCTTCAATACGTTCTCCGGGTACAGACCGCGTCGGGCAAAATTGACTGCATCGGAATTCAGATCGGTAGCAAAGATTTTGACGTTCCACTCGGGGAAGTCGGTTCCCAACTGATCCGCAATCAACAGCGCCAGGGAATATGCTTCTTCACCGGTGGCACAACCCGCTGACCAGATTCGC
>JBKPJP010000109.1:0-10234 GCA_046730735.1 Acidobacteriota bacterium
GGTCGCCGTTTCGCACCGCGAATCATATTCAAGCAGGTGTTGGTCGCGATTCGTGTCAACCAGCCTTCGATGGAGCCGCGACCCTCAAAACTTCCGAGCTGGGTAAACGCTTTCAAAAAAACTTCCTGCGCCGCTTCTTCAACCAAACTTCGTTGCCGGAAAAACCGGCTCGCCACACTGAACACGCGCGGACTGTAACGTCTGACAATCTCCGCAAAGGCAGACTCGTCGCCATCCTGCGCCTGACGCGCCAGGTCCAAGTCCAAGGCCTGTTCGAGCCCACTTGCCAGTTGCGATCCTCATAGGTTTAACGGATGGCGGACCCTTCAAAAACGAATCCGCCAACTCCGTGGGGGAAACGCCTTACTGCTCGTTGTCGTGTCTGCGCATTCCGCCGCGACGTGCTTTGAACTGCGCCTTCGACTGTTCCAACTGGGCTTTTTGCTCAGCAGTCAGGACGGAAAGCATTTCCTGATGCTCCTTCTGGCGCACACCCATCAGCTTCGCCTGGAGGCTCGCCATTTCCGTCAATTTCTGAGTAGCCAGTGCTTCGTTGAACGTACCGCCTTCGCTTGCCTGACGCAACTCCTGGCGCTTGGCGTGGAGCTGTTCGCGCAGGGGTTTGTTTTGGGTGGCAAAGTTTTCGCGGATCTGTTTGATCTTAGTCTGCTGGTCCTCAGTTAAATTAAGCTGTTTGAAGAATCCACCGCGGCGCATTCCTCCCCAGCCATGTCCTTTGTGTTGACCTCGACCGCCACGCCTTTCGGTGCGTGTGCCCTGCTGATTGCTCTGATCGGTAGTAACCGTTTGAGCAACGGCAATCGAGGCAGCCAAAGCAATCGCCGAGAGAGTAGCTATTGCAAGTGTCTTAAACCGTCCTTTGTTCATTTCTGTCTCTTACTCCTAAGTGTTCTTAATTAACTCCCAGGGGAGCTTTCCGAAAACTAAGACACCCGCGGGCAGCGCTCGGTTACGGCGTTTCTAAGATTTTCTTTGCGACTTTGCGCCTTTGCGCGAGAAATACTCCCCAGAGTACGCAGTTTGCCTGTAACCAGGCAGGCATATGAGGTGTCTGACAAAACGAGCGTAATTACGGATTAATAAGGAAAGCGCATGTCAACTCAAACAATTAAACAACCTTTGGTGGGTGGAATCAGTACAGGCAGGAACCTCGGCTGGTTACAACAATTTTGGACCAGATTGCTGGCGGGCAAAAAGAAATTGCTGATCGGCGGCGGCTTAATGGCGGCCATTGTGCTCGCCGGTTTTTTCTTTTGGGGTAACGAGTCGAGCACTCCGCAGTATCTGACCGCCAAAGTTGAACGTGGCAATCTGCGAAACACCGTCACCGCGACCGGCGCGTTGCAGGCAGTCACAACTGTCCAGGTCGGCAGCCAGGCTTCGGGAACGATCTCCGCGCTGTACGCCGACTTCAATTCAACAGTTAAAAAAGGACAAGTGATCGCGCAACTCGATCCGTCGCAAGCCAAGGCACAAGTTGACCAGGCGCGTGCGAATCTCGAACAAGCCAAAGCAAGTTTGACTAACGCGCGCGCGGCTGTAGTCAATTCGCGCGCGGGCGTGACCGATGCACAGGCGAGAAATCTCGCGGCCAAATCGACAGTGCAAAACAATCAGGCCGGTGTTTCGGGCGCTGAAGCAAACGTCGCTGTTTTGAAAGCGCAGCAGGATGACGCGCTCAGTCTTTTGAAACAGCAGGAGTCGTTACTTAAAGCGGGCGTGATTGCGCAAAGAGATTACGACGTTGCCATGACCGCATACAAAACCGCGGAAGCACGGTACAACCAGGCATTAGCGCAGTTGAACCAGGCGAAGATCTCGGAGCAATCATCGTCGAGCGCGGGTATCGCGCAGTCGCAGGCAACGGTGGAGCAGGCGAAGGCACAGGTGCAACAGTCACAGGCGCAAGTGCAGCAGGCCGCGGCCCAGGTGCAGCAGGCACAGGCGGCGCTGAGTCTGGCGGAAGTGAATCTGAGTCATACGACGATCACGTCGCCGATCGATGGTGTCGTCGTATCGCGCGATGTAAATGTCGGCCAGACGGTGGCTGCGAGTCTTTCCGCCCCTACGTTGTTTACGATCGCGAATGACTTAACGCAGATGCAGGTCATCGCGAATATTGACCAGGCTGATATTGGCCTGGTGGAACAGGCGAAGTCAGTGAAGTTTTCGGTCGATGCGTTTCCGGGCAAGGAGTTCCAGGGAAAGATCGAGCAGATGCGTCTGAATCCGGTCAACGTGCAGAACGTGGTGACGTACAACGTCGTGATCGATGTTGATAACCCGGAGCAGAAGTTGAAACCGGGCATGACCGCGAATCTGACGATCACGATCGACGAGCGGAATAATGTGTTGAAGGTTCCGAATTCTGCGCTTCGCTTCATGCCGCAACGCACTGACTCAGGGTCAGGAGCTCAGGGACAGTGGCAGGGTCAGGGCGGCCAGGGACGCAGGCGCCAGCAGCAACAGGGCGACAACAACGCTCAGGGCAACGGCAACGGCGGTGAGAACCGGTTTGCGCCGGCGTCAGCGCCAGTGCTTCCAGGTCAGGTGCGCGTTGTCTGGGTGTTGGGCCAGGACGGCAAGCCTGAGCGTCGCAGAATCACGGTTGGTTTGAGTGATGGAACGGCAACTGAAGTCGTCGATGGCGATTTGAAGGAAGGCGACATGGTCATCACGGGCCAGCAGATATCCGGCGCGAGCCGCACGACGACAAATTCAACACCGCCAGGATTCGGTGGCGCACCACGCGGCGGCGGTCCGCGGAGGTAACGACAATGTCAACGACTTTAGTAACCGAACAGCAGTACCAGCCGGGCGTCGCATTGGGCGTAGAAGTTCCCGAGCCGCGCCCGGTGATCCAGTTGGACCACATTCACAAGACCTACACGATGGGCGATGTTGAAGTTCACGCGCTGCGCGGTGTGTCGCTCGAGATTCGTGAGGGTGAGTTTGTGGCGATCATGGGCGCGTCGGGTTCGGGCAAATCGACGACGATGAATATTCTCGGCTGTCTCGATCGCCCAACGCGCGGCACGTACATCCTCGACGGCGAGGACGTTTCGCAGATGTCGAAAGACGAACGCGCCGATATTCGTTGCAAGAAGATCGGCTTCGTTTTCCAGGGGTTCAACCTGCTCTCGCGCACGTCCGCGCTGGAAAACGTCGAGCTGCCGATGCTCTATCTCGGCGTCGACTCAGCCACACGTCACGAACGTGCGATGGAAGCGCTTGCCGCCGTCGGACTAAGCGGGCGCGAACAGAATCATCCGAACCAGTTGTCAGGCGGACAACAGCAGCGCGTCGCAGTTGCGCGTTCACTCGTCAATAATCCGGCGCTGATTCTGGCAGACGAGCCGACCGGTAATCTCGACTCGCGCACGTCAGTCGAAGTGATGGAGATCTTTCAACGTCTGAATCGTGAACGCGGCATCACGCTCGTGCTCGTTACGCACGAGCCCGACATCGCCGAATACGCTAGCCGCGTGGTGGTCTTCAAAGACGGCAAGATCAAATCTGACCGGCTGGTTGAAAAGCAACGTAATGCAGCAGAAGAACTAAAGAACCTGCCGATTATTGATGATGACGACGACGAGGAGTAAATCGGCAATCGGCAATCGGAAATAACATGACTCTCTTAATGATCATTCGCGTCGCCTTTCGTGCTCTTGTTCGCAACAAGATGCGCGCTGCGTTGACTATGCTCGGCATCATCATCGGCGTTTCAGCGGTGATCGCGATGGTGAGTATCGGTCAGGGTGCATCGGCGTCAGTGCAGGCACAGATCGAGAGCATTGGTACGAATCTGCTCTTCGTGAGCGCGGGCGCGCAGAACGTCGGCGGCGTGCGCAGCGGCACAGGCGACACCGGCACCAACACGTTAACAGTCGAGGATCTCGATGCGATCAAACGCGAAGTGCCGAGCGTGTCGATGGTCACTCCTTCGGTCAACGCTCGCTCGCAGATGGTTGCCGGCAACATGAACTGGAACACTGCACTGACCGGTGTGAGCGAACAATATCCTGAGATTCGCAAGTGGCCGGTTGCGAGCGGCTCGTTCTTTACTGACGCGGACGTCCGCACCGCGGCTCGCACGATCGTGATCGGGCAAACTCTCGCTGACAATCTTTACCCCGGCGCCGATCCGATCGGCCAGGACATTCGCGTGCAGAACCTGCCGTTTCGAATTGTCGGTGTGATGGCGAAGAAGGGTCAGGACCCGCAAGGCCGCGATCAGGACGACGTCGCGTTTGCGCCGTACACGACCGTGCAGAAGAAGATTCTCGGACGCGACCGAGTTCAGATTGCTTACGTGTCTGCAATCTCGCAGGATGCGACATACACCGCGCAGGAGCAGATCAGCGAGTTGTTGCGCCAGCGGCACAAGCTCACCGCAAGCGAGCCCAATGATTTCACGGTTCGTAACATGACTGACATCGCTGAAGCTGCGAACGAAACCAGCAAGACGATGACCATTTTGTTGGCGTGTATTGCCGGCGTGTCACTGCTCGTCGGCGGCATCGGCATCATGAACATCATGCTCGTGTCAGTTACTGAGCGGACGCGCGAGATTGGTATTCGTATGGCGATTGGCGCGCGTTCATCCGCTGTTCGCACGCAGTTTTTGATCGAGTCGATCGTGCTGAGTCTGACGGGTGGGACGATCGGTATCATTCTCGGCATCGCACTATCTTTGGCGATCCCTGCATTCCTGGGTTGGCCCACCCTCGTGTCAGTGATGGCCATCGTCGGCTCGGTGGTCTTCTCCGCGGCGGTGGGGATCTTCTTCGGCTACTACCCCGCGCGCAAAGCGGCCGCGCTGGATCCGATTGAAGCGTTGCGCTACGAGTAGTAACATGCCGCGCATGTATCGAGCTCGCCTCGTTGTTCTCTTAATAGTTACTCTTCTTTTCGGGTCCGTTGCTCAATCGCAACAACGGACCCGGCCTCGCCTGGTCCTGCTGATCGTGGTGGACCAGTTTCGCTACGACTATCTCGAGCGCTTCGGCGACCTCTTTGTCGCCAATGGCCTTCGACGATTGATGCGCGACGGGGCCTCGTGGACGCAGTCAAACTACGATCACATGCCGACCTACACGGCGCCCGGCCATGCGACGATGATGACCGGCGCATATCCGGCCGAGTCGGGGATCGTCGGCAACGAGTGGTTGGATCGCCCATCGGGCAAAAGAATCACAAGTGTTACTGATGAATCCGTGAAGCTGCTCGGCGGTAGCCCAAACGATGCAGCGTCGAGTCCGTCACGACTGATGACCTCCACGGTCGGCGATGAACTCCGACTCGCAACCAACGATCGCGCAAAAGTGATCGGCATCTCCGTCAAGGATCGTTCAGCAATCCTGCCTGCCGGTCGCCATGCAAATGCCGCCTACTGGTTCAGCACTACCACCGGTAACATGGTGTCGTCGACTTTCTACTTCAACGAGCTGCCGGCGTGGGTAAGCACCTTCAACGCGCGTCGCCTCGCGGACAAATATTTCGGCGCAAAATGGGAACGGTTACTGCCCGAGAATGAATACCTGCGACGCGCTGGTCCGGACTCGCCACCGTGGGAAACCGTCATTAGTTCTTCAGACACAAACGCTTTCCCACACACGATCACCGGCGGCGCCAAAGGACCCGGCAATGACTTCTACTGGGCTCTCGACTACTCGCCTTTCCTGAACGAAGTACTTGATTCGTTTGCGCAGCAGGCGATCGTGAATGAGAAGCTGGGCCAGGACGACGACACCGACGTGCTCACGGTGAGTTTCTCGGCCAATGACTACGTGGGGCATCGCTATGGTCCATACAGTCAGGAAGCGATGGATGCTGTGCTGCGAGTCGATCGAGAGATCGCAAAGCTGCTCGATTTCGTGGATGCGCGGGTGGGGTTGTCGAACACGTTGATCGCGTTCACGGCCGATCACGGTGTCTCGCCGGTTCCGGAACATGCTGCCGCGCTCGGGCTTGGTGGTGGGCGCATCAAGGCAGCAGATCTGTTTGCGACTATCGAAAAAGCGCTTGCTACGCGCTACAAGCCGGAGTCTGATTATCTGCTGCGATTCAAAGAAGCGAACACGATGCGTGAGTGGTTGATAAACAGCAATCTGTATTTCAACTACGATGCGCTGCGACGCGATGGCGTGAATGTCGAGGAGTTTTCCAACATTGTTTGTGCGGCGGCGCTTACTGTGCCGGGGATTGCGAGATGTTTTACACGCACGCAGCTCATGCGCGGTGCTACTTCAGTAACCGATCCTATCGAGCGGCGCGCGCTGCACGGATTTTATCCGGCACGTAGCGGTGATGCGGTGCTGGTGACGGAGCCTTTCAAATACCTGGCCGACACGCTCACGGCAACGCACGGCTCACCGTATTCATACGACACGCACGTGCCGACGATCATCATGGGGGCAGGTGTCAACGCGGGCCGCTACCTGGAGCCGGCATCGCCCACCGACATCGCCCCGACATTGTCTGCAATACTGCGGATAACACCGCCGAGTAATTCAGTTGGTCGTGTGTTGATCGAAGCGCTGCGGAAATAGTTTCACACAAAGGCACAAAGGGAAGACACAAAGGCACAAAGAAAAACCTTAGTGTCTTTGCGTCTTCCCTTTGTGCCTTTGTGTGAAACTGCCTTAGCGTTTGTAATTCAACACGTAATCGGGAATTGGAATCCCCTCCGGCAAGCGCGGATCCTTGATCGGCTCGCCCGTCTCTAATCTCAACGGCAGCACACCCGCCCAAACACCCATCGCATAATCTTCCTCATCATCAAGCGGTGGCCCGGTGCGGATCTTCGCCGACGCCTCCACCAATGGCAACGAAAGCACGGTCGTCTGCCGCAGCTCCTGCTCGGTCGGCTCACGAACCTCCGCCCAACGCCCGCGCACGATATGTTCCGACAACGCCAGCAACGCCGCCATTTTCTCTTCCCGGTCTTCAACCAGCGTCGCACGACCAAAGATCACCACCGATCGATAATTCATCGAGTGATGAAACGCCGAGCGCGCCAGCACGAGTCCGTCAATCAACGTCACCGTCACACACGCATCAACACCCTCCGACAGAGTTCGCAACATCCGGCTCGCCTGGGACCCATGAATGTAAAGGTTGTCATCAACGCGCGCATATCCCGTCGGTATCACAACCGGCCGGCCCTCCGGCGCGAAACCCACATGACAAATAAAACCCTCGTCCAGAATTCCGTATACAGTCTCGCGATCGAAATGGCCGCGTTTGGGGAGTCGCTTCAGCTTCGTGCGTTCGGTTTGAGTGAATGTCATGTTGTAAATATGCCACAGATCAGTATCATCCGCGTTAGTCCTCGGCCTAAGGAGAAAAATATGCGCTTGCTACGTCCCCTGATCGTTATCTGTCTGCTCGCTTCAACCGCGTTCGCCCAAAACGGTGGCGCCCCGAAGTCGCCGTTTGAAGAAGCATTCTCGCGACTCGAATATCGCAGCATTGGTCCAGCCGTGATGGGCGGCCGCGTCGCCGACGTTGAAGGCGTGCCGGGCGATGCGAACGTGGTCTATGTCGGCAGTGCCTCTGGCGGTGTTTGGAAGACTACGAACGGCGGCGTCACGTGGAAACCAATCTTTGAACGACAGGGCACACTCTCGATCGGCGACATCGCACTCGCCCCGAGCAATCCCGAAGTCGTGTGGGTCGGCACTGGCGAGTCAAACGTGCGCAACAGCGTCTCGTTCGGCGACGGCGTCTACAAGTCAACTGACGGCGGCAAAACGTGGCAGCACATGGGTCTCAAAGACACGGAACGCGTCTCCGCGATCGTCATCAACCCGCAGAACCCCGACATCGTCTACATCGGCGCCCTTGGCCATGCTTTTGGTCCTAACGAAGAGCGCGGCGTGTTCATGACTACCGACGGCGGTAAGACCTGGGCCAAGACGCTCTACATCGATAACCAGCACGGCGTCGCGGACCTCGAGATCGATCCGACGAACCTAAACATTCTTTACGCCGGCATGTGGAGTTTCGAACGCAAGCCATGGACGCATCGCAGCGGCAGCGAAAAAGGCGGCGTATACAAATCGATTGATGGCGGCCGGACCTGGAACAAACTCACGAACGGCTTGCCGAAATTGATGGGCCGCATCGGCGTTCGCGTCGCGCCGAGCAACCCGAATGTCGTCTACGTGATTGTTGAGTCGAAAGACGGAACGCTCTATCGCTCGGACGATCGTGGTGAGACGTTCAAACTCCAATCGAAGAATACCGACATCGTCTCGCGTGGTTTTTATTACACGCGCGTACGCGTCGATCCGACGAATGAGAATCACATCTACGCAGTCGCTTCGACTTTGTTTACGTCAGTTGACGGGGGCAAGACTTTTCGTTCGATCACCGGTCGCACTCACGTCGACTACCACGCGCTCTGGATCGATCCAAAGAATCCCAAACGCGTCTGGCACGGGCAGGACGGCGGCATCGCGGTCAGCTACGACGGCGGCGACACGTGGGAAGCGGTCTACAACATTCCGCTCGGCCAGTTCTACCAGATTCACGCAGACAATCGCACGCCGTTCTATTACGTGATGGGTGGTCTACAGGACAACGGCTCGTGGACTGGTCCAAGCCGCTCGCGCGAGCCGTCCGGCATCATGAACGACGATTGGCGGATGGTCAGTTTTGGCGACGGCTTTTACATGATCAACCATCCGGATTATCCGGATCAGTATCTCTCTGAATCGCAGGGCGGCGAGATTGTCTGGACGGACATGTCGAGTCGCGAACAGCGCCCGATCAATCCGTGGGGCCATGGCAGCGGCGGCGGTCCGCCGGCCGGGCAGAAGTATCGCTTCAACTGGAACTCGCCCATCGTCTTTTCACCACACGACAAGACAACCGTGTACCTGGCCGGCAACGTAGTTTTCAAGAGCGACGACTTTGGCAAAACGTGGACGCAGATCAGTAACGACCTGACCACGAACGATCCGGAGAAGTTGAAAGACGCGGGTGGTCCAGTCGCAATTGAGAACACAGGCGCCGAGTATCACGAGACGATCATCAGTATCGCGGAGTCTCCCGTGCAAAAGGGACAGATCTGGGCGGGCACTGACGATGGCAACCTGCAACTCACAACCGACGGCGGCAAGAACTGGTCCAACATCGTCAAGAACGTATCCGGTGTAGCCGCAAACTCCCCCGTGTCGCACGTCGAACCATCGCGCACAGGAGCGAGCACTGCTTACGTCGCGTTTGACCGTCACATGTTCGACGACTTCCGTCCGTACATTTTCAAAACGACGGATGGCGGTAAGAATTGGACCAGCATCTCGGGTAATCTTCCGGCGAAGGCGTACGTTCAGATCGTGCGCGAGGATCCGAAGAACACGAACCTGCTGTACGCGGGGACCGAGTTAGGCCTGTTTGCTTCGTATAACGGCGGCAAGGATTGGTTTGCGCTGAATTTGAAGAACCTGCCCAACGTTTCGGTTCACGACATTATCGTGCATCCGCGAGAGAACGATCTGATTCTCGCCACGCATGGGCGCAGTATCTGGATCTTCGACGATGCGACTGCGATTCAGCAGATGACGCCGCAGATTCTCAGCAGCAACGCGCATCTGTTTCCGGTGCGTGCGGCGCTGAGGTTTACGAGTCGCTTTTCGCGTTACGGGATTGGCGATAAAGCGTTCACTGGTCCAAATCCGCCGGCAGGCGCGTTGATTACCTACTACTTGAAAGACAAGCTCGACGAGAAGGCGACGCTGAAACTTCAGATTTTCGATCGCGACGGGAAGCTGGTCCAGGACGTCGAGCGCCCGTCGCGCGAAAAGGGTTTGAATCGTATTGCGTGGAATCTCCGACTCGGTGGTCCGGAAGTTCGACGTCCACCAACGGAAGAGCAGATTGCTTTCGGCGGCGCACCGCGTGGCCCACAGGTGCTGCCGGGAATCTATACCGTGAAACTTACTGTGAACGACAAAGTGTTTGAAGAGAAGGTTGAAGTAAAACTCGATCCGGCGATCACCACGTCGCTAGCGGATCTTCAGGAGACGCAGAACATGCAGGTCAAACTGCGCGATATGCAGTCGAACCTCAATATGTCGTTACGTTTTCTGGACAGTGTGAAAGAGCAACTCAAGCAAACGCAGACGACGATGAAGACGTTGAACAAAGAGCCTGACAAGGATCTGATGAAAGCGTTGGAAGACTACATCAAGCAGGTGGATACGCT
>JBKPJP010000110.1:0-13773 GCA_046730735.1 Acidobacteriota bacterium
GGCTTAATTGTCGTCGGCAGCGTCAGATGTGTATAAGAGACAGGCGTAAGCCCGAGCACGCTCGGCGCCGCCGGTATCGGGAGCAACTACCGTCAAATTCGGCAGCGGATGCTCCTGATAGTAGCCGATAAAAACCGGTGCAGCATACAGGTGGTCCACCGGAATATCAAAGAAGCCCTGAATCTGCGCGGCGTGCAGGTCCATCGCCAGCAAACGATCCGCGCCCGCCACCGTGATCAGATTGGCAACGAGCTTCGCCGAGATCGGAACGCGCGGCCGATCTTTTTTATCGGAGCGGCCATAACCGTAATACGGAATCACGGCCGTGATGCGCTCTGCTGATGAACGACGAAAAGCGTCGAGCATCACCAGCAGTTCCATCAGGTGCGCATCGGTCGGAGGGCAAGTCGGCTGCACGATGAAAACATCGCCACCGCGAACGTTTTCATCGATCTGAAAGTTGAACTCGCCGTCAGAGAAACGCTCCGGAAACGCTTTCCCCATGTCACATGTCAGATGGCGGCAAATTTCTTCCGCCAACTTGGGATTCGCATTACCGGAGAAGATCTTAATACCGCCGGTTGTGCTCATAGCTCTTCAGCGTGACAAAGTTTGGCTGGGGCGGGTGGATTCGAACCAACGAATGCCGGTTCCAAAGACCGGTGCCTTACCACTTGGCTACGCCCCAGTATTTGTTTATCTGTTTGCAGTTTTAAGAGAGCGTTAAAAGGGGGAACCCCGATGAATTCAATGCCCTGACATACTCGTCGCGTGAAATGGTTTCACAGGGAAATACTTTCCATCCCGCTTCACATCTCAGATTGTCGACGCCACGATCTCTCGCCGCTTCACTTTCAAAGACACCAAACACGCTCGAACCGCTTCCAGCCAACAAAGCGCCCCGCGCACCTGCTTCGAGCAACGCGTTTTTTGCACGCCCGATTTCAGGTTCTATCTCAAAGATCACCCTTTCAAAATCATTGCGCAGAGGCCATTGCCTGCTGTCGGCGGAATTCAGGTCCGCTAAGGAACTTGAAAGAATAGAGGCCGATTCTGAAGTTGTCAAGGAAGCAGCATTTAGAGATGCGTAGGCCTTTTGAGTGGAAACTCGCGCGTTCGGAGTGATGATTATCAGGTGCCGTTTTGGGCCGTCGAGAAGCGGGGAGAGAGTTGTGCCTGTACCAGTCGCCTTGCATCGACCACCAATCATAAAAAACGGCACGTCTGCTCCGAACCTGGCAGGATCCAGCACTTCCTCAGTGCCGGAGTCTGTCTCCTTCCAGAGTTTCTTTAGGACCATCAGCGCGATTGCAGCGTTGGATGAGCCCCCGCCAAGACCACCCTGAGCCGGAATTCTTTTCCGCAAATGAATCTCACCACCAAACGAATCCTGAAAAAATTCCTGGAGATAAAGCGCAGCTTTCATCACCAGGTTAGTGTCAACCGGGATTGTCGGGTCGTCGCAACTGAGATTCAGAGGACCATTTTCGCGCAGTTCGAAAGTGATCTCATCCTGAAGTGAAATCGTCTGCAGGACGGTCACGACCTCGTGATAACCATCAGGTCGCTTACCTAAAACGTCCAGGAACCAGTTGATTTTTGCGAAGGAAGGAACTGTGACAGGAGTCGTAATCAACGCGTAATGAAAGTCTGTGTCAGATAAACCGAGCCATCAGGGGCGACAAAACTGCCGATCGCCATCGCCTTATATTCCGGAGACAGGATGTTGGCGCGGTGTTTGTCTGATGCCATCCAGCGTTCGACCGCGAATGCTCCGGGATCGTCGTAGCCCTGATTGTACGCGATGTTCTCACCAAGCACGACATAGCGCAAAATGCCGACGACTTTCGCGCGATCTCGCAGGCGCAGACCTTCAGGCGTGACGTGCGAGAAGTAACCCTCTCGCGACATGCTTTCCGAGTGAATCCGCGCCATCCGACAAACGTCGCCATCCCAGGTTAGGGGTTGCAGACCGTTTCGCGTGCGCATGAGATTCGTCTGTTCGAACGCGCGTTTTTCGATGTCGTTCGGCTCAACCATGGCTGGAGAGGAAGTAATGCTTGTGACTGGCGCGATCGAGGTGATGAGGCGTGCAACAGGCTGAGACTTGGCGTCCTGCGCCAGGGTGAACTGGCAACAGGCGAGAATGATGAGCGCAGAAAGGGGGAGTAGACGTGACATCCGGGTAAACCTCGGCCACACCCAGAGTAACAAACTTGCCTAACACGGATCAACAATTTCTCACGCAAAGGCGCAAAGCGCTGCCGCGCTTCCAGAGATCTTTCTTTGCGTCTTTGCGCCTTTGCGCGAGATCAAACGCTCTCGCCGGCAGGCTTTTCCGTGAATCTATAGAGCGCTTTGAGCCAGGACTGTCTCGTGGGATAGCAGTAAACAAACACGATCACCGCTATTGCTCCGGCCCAGTAGGTATAACGCTCGTTTCCGGTCATCAATGTTGCGATAAACCCGATGATGGCTATCGCCGCCCCGAGCAAAGCGAGCTGGATCGTGGTTTTTTCGAGGGTTTTCAGCAGGCCAGTGACCCCGGCCAAACCGGCGATGTCCTGCAATCTCATGGTCTGAAACTTCGTTCGCCGCCAGACCACCGCCCCCAGGCCGAGGACCAGAATCACGATCCTGACGGCCATATCGAGCACTACATTCGGCTTTTCGGTGAAGTAAGGCTTGGCCAGAAACGCCACGACTGAAAGGAGGACTGTAGCCACCAGCAGACCCACCACGGTAGTGGCTGCGGCCTTATGCCTTCGTGCTAATTCCGACTGGGCTTCTGGGGAGGTTGGATCCAACCGGTACAGTCCTCTTTTCGAAACTACGGCTTGATGGCTGCTGGTGTCGGTGCCGGCGTCGACGCTGTCGGCGCGGCTCCGCTGGTTGCGTTCCTCGTCTTCGGATCGGCCTGAGGTATAGTGCGCTGGGTCGGTGCAACCGGGGTGGTCAGCGCCGGCAGCGTACCGTTGTAACGCAGTGCTTCATCGATCAGATCCGAACCTTCTTTTCCGTCCTTGCTGATCAGGATACCGTTCTTGTTGACAGTGACGTCCGCACGACCGGAAACCTGCTGCATCAGATTGCCCATGAAGCTCTGCGGCTGGCGCTTCGAGCACCGGTTCGGCATGGCCTTATCAGGGACTGGCGCGCCGATGATGTTCAGTTGCTCCTTTGCCTTCTCGGTGTACTCGCTCTCAGGAAACTCCTGGACCAGCTTCTGGTAATAACGCGCCGCCTCGTCAGGCTCTTCTTCCGCCTGGTAGGTTGAAGCGAGACGGAAAAACACCTCGTCGTTATAAGAGAAGCACGGATATTTATCGACGATCTCCTTCAAACGCGACTGCGAACCCTTCAAGCCGCCCTTGTGACCGAGGTATTTAACGTCGTAATAAAAGCGCGCCACCTGCAAGTTGTGCATGGCCAGATTCTCCTGCACTTCAACCAGGCGCGCTTGTACGGTCTCACGCAGCGGACTCTGCGGATACTGCTGCAACAGCACTTTGAGACGCTGCTCAGCTTTGCGTGCGTGCGAGATGTCGCGATCGGACAGTCCCATCTGTCTCATCTCTGCTTCAGCCACTTTCAAACTGGCATCGTCTGCGAGCGGATCCGTCGGAAAGAACGTCAGCCAATCCTGATAAGCCTGGGCGGCTTGAATCAAAGCACTGGTGGTTCCTTCGAGGAAGAATGAATCGGCGATCGCGAGTTTTGCGAGCGCCAGAAACGGCGAGTCAGGATAGGTATTAATGATAGTTGCGAAGAGCAGGCGACCGGTGTCGTGATGGCCCTTGCGAACTTCTTTCGCTGCCTCTTCAAACAGAACACGGTCACGACCAGCAACAGCAGCACCCGTCAGGTCGGCGTACTTGTCTTCACCACCGCCAAACAGGCCGAAGAGTTTTCCCTTCTTCTTCTTTTTATCTTTGTTACTAGTTGCCGCAGTCGTATTTCGGAGGCCGGCAGTTTCCTGCAAAGTGCTCTCAACACGCGTATTCAACTCCACCACCGAAGCCTCGAGCCGGTCGATAGCGGTGGTATCGAATTTCTCAGCCTTATCGTTTTTCGTGCGGAGGTCATTCACTTCCGAAGATACGGATGAGACTTCCTTTTCGAGTCCCTTCAAGCGCACTACGGGATCGTCCGCATTTGCCTTCGCATCCTTATCGTCCTTTGGCTTGTCGGATATCACCCTGATGGCGCTGCTCAGCGAGCGGCGCATTAAGTCGAGTTTTGAGGACATGACGTCTAGCCGCTGGCCGGTCGACAGCTCTGATTGGCCGCCGGATTTCTGTGCAAAGCCCGTTTTTGGCAACCCAAAAACGAGGGCGCAGAAAACCACCAGGATAAGAAAGCGAGACTTCATAAATAACCTCCAATAAAACTTGTTTTTAGCTGCGAGTCGAGAGACTTAACGGCTATTCGGATTCCATTCTGGGTGATCCGGTTGGCTTTGCCACTTGTGACTTTTGTGCCTTTTGTGGCTATACCCACTGGATCGTCGCGTTTCGAAGCTCTTTTACCGCTGCTTCGGCGTCGGATGTACCAAAAATCGCCGATCCGGCCACGATAATCTCAGCTCCGGCGGCGACCACCGTCTCTATATTGTTGCGATCGATACCACCGTCAATCTCGATGCGTACGTTCAACTGCCGCTCCTCGATCATGCGGCGCAGTCGTTTAACTTTGTCGATCGACTGGGGAATAAACTTTTGTCCGCCGAAACCGGGATTAACAGACATTACCAGAACATAGTCTGCAAATTGTAATGCTTCCTCAACTGCACCCACCGGTGTCGAGGGGTTCAAGACCACTCCGGCCTGCGCGCCTGCGTCTTTAATCGCCATCAGTGTCCGGTGCAGGTGCGCGTCTGCTTCAACGTGAACCGAAACCATCTGCGCGCCCGCTTTGACAAACTGTGTCGCGTAAACTCCCGGCTCGGAAATCATCAGGTGCGCATCGATGGGCAGACGAGTAAAGCCCGAGAGTGACTTAACCACAGGCAAACCCACCGTGATATTCGGCACAAAGTGACCATCCATCACGTCGACGTGCAGCACACCCGCGCCCCCGCGTTCCACCGCGCGGATCTCTTCTCCCAAACAAGAGAAGTTTGCGGAAAGGATCGACGGGGCGATATCGATATTTCGATCTCTACTCACTTTTCACTGATTCGGCGTAGGTCGGGGAGTCGGACGTCTGTTTACGTTGCTTGCTGCCGGTCGGGTATTTGAATTCGAGTTACGCACGTCGGGACGATTTACATTGCCGCGTGGAGTCGCATTAACGTTGGCGCCGCTGTTTACATTTGCACGATTTACGTTAGCTGGTCGATTCGTATTACCGTTGGCGTTGCCGTTAACGTTGTCGTTTGTGTTTTTGGGTTTCGGTCTTTTTGGTTTGTTCGCGTTACTGTTGGACGCTGAATTCGTGTTGCGATTTTCAACGGGCTCGTCGGGAGTTACGCTTTCAGGCGACTCGCCTTCTTTGGTCGGGCGACTGATATCCATCGCGACGGTTTGACCCGTCTTGACCACTTCACCCGCCCGAGGCAACTGGAACAAAACGGTATCGGGTTTTGCTTCGTTGCTGGGCCTCGTAGCACGAACACGAAACTTCAGATCGGCTTCGCCCAGGATGCGCTCAGCTTCGAATCTATCTTTGCCGACGACGTCCGGAACCTTCACCTCGGGACTACGCAAAGAAAGGTAAACCGTTGTCGCTACCCCGAAGAGGAAAACAACCCCGATCGCAATCACGATTGCGACACTTCGGAAGATTGACAAAATTCTGGTAGCTAAACTCACCAAGTTGCGAAGTCTAGCACATGTGCCAGATCTTTCTCACGCAAAGGCGCAAAGCTCACGCAAAGACCGCAAAGGTTCTTCTTTGCGCCTTTGCGGGAACTTTGCGCCTTCGCGTGAAACTAAGCTCCCCGTTCAAAGACCGCTACGAAAAACCCATCACTCCCTTCGCGGTGCGGCCAGGTTCTGATCGTGTCAGCAGGAGTGAGGCCGCATTCGGCGATCACTTGCTCATTCTCTTCAGGCTCGACTGAGCAGGTTGAATAAACAAGCCGCCCACCTGGCTTCACCATCTCGAGCGCATTGAAAAGAATGCGCTTTTGCTGTTCGGCTAAAACCGGAATGTCATCCGGTAACAGGCGCCAGCGAATTTCCGGGTTGCGTCGCAAAGTGCCCGTCCCCGAACAAGGCGCATCAACCAACACTTTATCGAAGCTTTCCGGCCAGAATGGTAACCGTTCGGTAGCATCGAGAATTACCGGCTTGATGCCCTCGAGTTGGTGCAGTTTTGTCGTGGCAACAAGTGTTTCCATTCGTGTCGATGACCGATCAGCCGCGACTACGAGCGCGCGATCTTCGCTGCGATCGGCGATCATCGTCGTCTTGCCACCAGGCGCTGCACAGACATCGAGCACACGTTCGCCTTGCTTTGCATCGAGAAGCTGAGCGACTAGTTGCGACGCCTCGTCCTGTAGATAGATCTCACCAGCAGCAGTCAGTTCGCGCAGGAGGGATGTCGCGCCAGAAACGCGCCAGGCGCCGTCAACAATATCCGACGATTCGAGTGCTGCTCCGGCAGCAGTGAGCTTTGACAAGGTCTCGGATCGATTCCCAACTACGCGAAACGCTGTCGGCGGCACGAGGTTGTTCGCATGCGCAAACGCTCGCGCCTCATCGAGTTCAAACGACCTCGCCCAACGTTCAATCAACCAAACGGGATGCGAGGTTTCGATTGCGAGCTTCTCGAGTGGATCTGAAACTTCCGCGGCGGGATCGTAATTCGGTTCTCGAACAGCCCGCCGCAGCACCGCGTTTGCAAACGCCGCCGCGGAACTCAAACGCGCCATCCGCACTAAATTCACTGATTCATTAACAGCAGCCGAGCCCGGTATGCGAGTGAGGAAACGAAGCTGGTAGAGACCAAGCCGGAGTGCAATTCGCACCGCCAGATCCAAACTCTCAACGCGGCGCTTCGAGAAGTGTTCGACAATCCTGTCGAGCAACAACTGCCACCTCAGCACGCCCAGCACCAACTCGTGACAGAGGGCTCGATCAACCGCTTGCAGTCGCGGCTCTTCAGCCGCCAGCAGCACTGAGGAGTACCCGCCGCCCTCGACCTGTTGCAGGATCTGGAACGCGGCGAGGCGCGCGGGTGAGATCCCCTTAGCCAAAGCGATCGCCAACTTTCACATGCAGCCCATTGATGAAATCACGTACCGGAATTCTCTTCCGCGCTTCCGGCTGGACCTCGAGCAAACGCAATGCAGTCTGTTCACCACAACTCACCAGCAGTTCATCGCCACGAGCAGCAATCACTTCACCGGGTAATGAGTGCTCGTCTGGCGAGCTAACCGGTTGGCCACGCCAGATCGTCAAGCCTTTTGAATTAAAACTCGTGTAAGCAGTCGGCCATGGCTGAAAACCTCGGACGAGACGTTCAATCAACTCGGCACTCAACGACCAATCGATCAAGCCGTCTTCCTTTTTCAACACGGGCGCGAAGGTCGCATCCTGATCGCGCTGCGGGCGTGGTGTGAGTTCGTCAAGACGAGCAAGAGTCTCGCCGAGTAACTCCGCGCCGATGTGGGAAAGCCTTTCCATCAACTCGGGCGCAGTTTCGGTTTCGCCGATTTCAGTTTTGCGTTGCAGGAGAATTGGACCAGTATCGAGTGTGGGCTCGATGAACATCGTGGTCACGCCTGTTTCTGTTTCACCATTGACCACCGCCCAGTTTGCCGGCGCCGCGCCGCGATACAACGGCAGCAACGAGAAATGTACGTTGATACAGCCGCGTCGCGGCGCTCGCAAAAACTCGTCCGGCAGTATGCGTCCATACGCGACCACGACCGCGAGGTCCGCGTCATGCGAGGCAAACAACTGTTTCGCTTCGTCGTTCTTGATCCGCGCGGGTTGGATCACATTGAGGCCGTGAGCAAGGGCAAACTCTTTGACCGGCGAGAACGCGATTTTGTTTCCGCGCCCGGACGGTTTGTCCGGCTGCGTCCAAACCGCGACAACCTCATGGCCATCATCCACACACTGCCGTAAGGTGGGAACGGCAGCCTGTGGTGTGCCCATGAAGACAATCCGCGCCATCCGTGTTAATCCGTGGCCGTTCCGGCTTCGGCTCGCTTCGTAGTCGCTCCCACTCTCTCCGCCGCGACCTTCGCCTGCAGGAACAACAGCAGGTAATCGCGACCGCCTGCCTTGGAGTCAGTGCCCGACATGTTGAACCCACCAAACGGATGCACGCCGACGAGGGCGCCGGTGCATTTGCGATTGAGATAGAGATTGCCGACGTGAAACTCTCTGCGCGCACGATCCAGCTTCGCTTCATCAGTACTGTAAACAGCGCCCGTCAAACCAAACTCGGTGTCGTTCGCGATCTTGAGTGCGTCGTCATAGTTCTCGGCCTTGATCACAGCCAGCACTGGTCCAAAGATCTCCTGCTGCTCGATCGTCGCACCGGGTTTCACGTCAGCGATCACAGTTGGTTCGATGAAAAAGCCCTGCTCGCCATCCGAGCCACCGCCGATCACGACGCGCCCGCCTTCACTCTTTCCCTTTTCGATGTACGAGTTGATGGTCTTGAACGCTTTCTCATTGATCACGGCGCTCATGTTCGTCGCCGGATCGGTCGGATCAGCCAGCTTGATCTTCGCGGTGCGATCCGCAATCTTGTCGAGCATCGTGTCGTAAACGGCAGCATCGATGATCGCGCGCGAACACGCCGAACATTTTTGACCCTGAAACCCAAACGCTGACTGCACGACACCGGTCGCAGCCTCTTCGAGATCCGCGTCGTCGGCGACGATGATCGCATCCTTGCCGCCCATCTCGGCGACGACACGTTTGATCCAGATCTGGCCGTCGTGAACTTTGGCCGCACGCTCGTTGATTCGCAGTCCGACTTCTTTCGATCCGGTAAACGCAACGTACCGCGTCTTGGGATGGTCCACCACGACGTCGCCCACTTCCGCGCCCGAGCCGGTCATGAAGTTAACCACTCCGGGCGGCAGTCCGGCCTCTTCGAGGATTTCGAAAAACTTGAACGCGATCGTCGGCGCATCCGAAGAGGGCTTCAGCACCACCGTGTTGCCGGTCACAACGGAAGCCACGGTCATCCCGGCCATGATCGCGAGCGGGAAATTCCACGGTGGAATCACTGCGCCGACACCGAGCGGCAGATATTCAAGGTGGTTATGTTCACCGGGAATATGGACCAACGACTGCTCGCCCGCATAACGCAGCATCTCGCGGCCATAGAATTCGCAGAAGTCGATCGCTTCGGCAGTGTCGCCGTCTGCTTCGGGCCAGGTCTTGGCAACTTCGTGGATCATCCACGCTGACAACTCGTGTTTACGTTCGCGCATGATGCCTGCGACACGAAACAGCAACTCGGCGCGGTCGGATGCAGGTGTGTTCTTCCACGTTTCGAAAGCCTTGGCGGCTTCTTCAACGGCGCGACTCGCGAGCTCTTTAGTGGCCTTATTAAAACGTCCGACTACCTGCGTGCGATTGGCAGGATTGATGCTTTCGAGTATGTCGCCGGTGGTGATGCGTTCGCCGCCGATGACGAGCGGATACTCGCGTCCTAGCTCGCTTTGGACCTTCCTGATCGCATCGCGCATCGCCTGCGCGTTCTCTTCTTTAGTGAAATCTGTAAACGGTTCGTTACGAAATTCTGACGCCATGTTCTGCTCCTGTATTTAAGCCGCAGATTTACGCGGGTTTTCGCGAATCGATCCGCGAAAACCCGCGTAAATCTACGGCTTCAAACTTAATCCCACTTGCCTGCTTTTTGCAGTTTCTTAATTTTGCGTTTTACGATCTCGCGTTTGATGGCGCTCATCTTGTCGAGAAACACGATCCCGTCGCAGTGATCGGTTTCATGCAACATGCAGCGCGCGGTCAGTTCCATGCCGTCGAGTTCGAACCACTCACCCTTGAGATCCTGCGCGCGCACAATCGCTCGCAGGCTTCGTTCGACGGGTGTGAAGATTCCCGGAAAGGACAAACAACCTTCGTCGCCATTCTGATTGCCTTCGACGCGCAGGACTTCCGGGTTGATCAGCGTCACACGCTGTTGCGGATCCTTGCCTGCCGAGCAGTCCATCACAAACAATCTCTTCGGCACTCCAACCTGCACCGCCGCGAGGCCCACGCCCGGCGCCGCATACATCGTCTCAAACATGTTGCTGACGAGTTTGGCGAGATCGTCGTCAAACTCCGTCACCGGATCTGCCGGTGTATCGAGTACCGGCGCCGGCCACTTAACTATTTCCAGTAACGCCATGAGTTGATTCTACGCTATTGCCGCTTTTTGTTGCTAATACCCTCTTAACTGCTCGCGATAGCCTTCGAAGTTGCGCTTCATCTCCCCGAGACTATCGCCGCCAAACTTCTCTCGCATCGCTGCGGCAAGCACGAGCGCGACCATCGACTCGCCGATCACGCCAGCCGCCGGCACCGCCGTAACGTCAGAACGTTCAAACGCGGCCACCTCTTCTTCCTTCGTGTAGATATCAACTGAACGTAACGCACGGCGCAACGTTGAAAGCGGTTTTAGATGACCGCGGATGCGAATCTGTTCGCCGTTGGTGATGCCGCCTTCGAGACCGCCCGCGCGATTCGTTTCGCGAATAAACTCGCGCGTATCCGTGTTGTAAGCAATCTCATCGTGTACTTCGGAACCGGGCAGGCTGCTCGCTTCCGCTCCGGCTCCGATCGCCACCGCCTTCACTGCCGGTATCGACATGACCGCCTGCGCCAGGAGGCCATCGAGCTTGAGATCCCAGGAGGTGTGCGAGCCGAGACCGGGCACGATGCCGCGCGCCGCGACTTCGAAAATACCGCCCAACGTGTCGCCCTGTTTTCGCGTTTCATCGATCAGCTCGATCATTTTTTGTTGTGCTTCGTTGTCGGCGCAGTGCAAAGGCGCGTCGTCGTCGATCGCGGCAATGGCGTCCCAGCTCAACTCGAGTGGCGCAGTGGGTATGCCGCCGAGTTGAATCACGTGACTTCGGATCTCGACGCCAAAGACTGACAACAATTGTTTCGCGAGTGCGCCGCAGGCGACGCGCGCCGTGGTTTCGCGAGCGGAGGCACGCTCGAGGATGTTGCGCAGGTCGCGTACATCATACTTCAGACCGCCGGGCAGATCGGCGTGACCGGGACGTGGGCGTTTGAGGCGGCGTGATTTTTCGGGCGCGAGATCACGCGGCTCAGAGGCCATGACGTCGGTCCAGTTGGGCCAGTCTTTGTTTTCGATCAAGAGAGTGAGTGGTGAGCCGAGCGTGAGGCCGTGTCTGACGCCGGTCAGTATCTCCGCGTGATCGCGCTCGATCTTCATGCGCCCGCCGCGTCCGTAACCAAGCTGGCGGCGACGCAGTTCGTTATCGATCAGGGTCTGGTCGACGGGCAATCCGGCAGGCAGTCCCTCGACAATCGCGACCAGCGATTGTCCGTGTGATTCTCCGGCTGTGGTGAAACGAAGCATATTGTTTTTCTCTGCGGCTCTCTGCGGTCCTCTGCGATCTCTGCGTTAAATGGCGCCCTTAAACGCAGAGATCGCAGAGATACGCAGAGGGCCGCAGAGATTATTCGTTCAGGGCCAATACCTTTCTGCGTATACCATTTTTAAGGACCAGGACATTAAAGTTTATGAGCAAACCAACCTTCCAACCACCCAGCCGCATGTATGTGAGTAATTGTGCTTCATGCACTGGGGCGATCGCCTCGATAGACTTTGTCTCGACGACCACCGCATCGGCAACCAAAATATCAACACGATACCCACAATTCATTCGTAAGCCCTTATATTCCAGTGGCAATGGGCATTCGTATCGAAAAGGTAATGCCCTAAGCTGCAGCTCCTTCGCAAGGCATTGCTGATAAGCCGACTCGAGCAACCCTGGTCCAAGAAGACGATGAACTTCCATCGCCGCACCTATGATCTCTTTCGTGAGGACGTTAACATGGGTGAACATGCTACGGTTTTCCTTTCTTCAGTTTTCAAGCAACTCTTCCGAAAAAATATTTCCTCTTCCTAAGATACCGTTTGGATCAAGTGCCTTCTTTAGCGCCGCCATTTCGCGCAGTTGATTATCGGTGTAGAAGAAGTGCAGATAGTCGCGTTTGAGCTTTCCGACGCCGTGCTCGGCGGAGAGTGTGCCGCCGACCGAGGCTGCGTACTTCAGGAACTCGACGTACAGCTCTCGGGCGCGAGCGCCTTCGGTTTCGTCCCGGGGCAGGATGTTGACGTGAACGTGATTGTCGCCGATGTGTCCGAAGATCGTGTAGCGCAGGCCGCTCGACCGGAGCGTCTCCTTATATAAACGGAATAATCCCGGGAAGGCATCGTCGGGAACGGCCATGTCGGTTGAGACTTTGCGCTGCCGGTAATGCGCGAACCACTCGTTCATCAATACGGGAAGTTGATGACGAAATTCACGCAACTTCGCCTGGTCCTGTTCGTTGGTTGCAAACCACGAGTCGGCAATCGCGTGATGCTCGTCCAACAACGCGAGCCACTGATTCAAAACCGCATCTTCAGTCGCAGCCGTGGTTTCCTGTTCAAAGAAGATCGCGGCGACGGCCTCAGCCGGTATCGCCGGATACTTTTCACGCAGAAATCTCAACGACTCCTCATCGAAAAACTCGACCGCGCGAGCGTCAACGTGTGGGCGCACCGCTCGCACCAAAGCAAGCACGTCGGCTTCGTCTGCAAAAAACACGACTCCGCTCAGCAACCCTTGCGGCTTCGGCAATAACACCAATTCCGCTTCGCAGATAACACCGAGCGTGCCTTCGCTGCCGATGAACAGATCGACCGCGTCCATCTCAGGCGCTACGAAGTACGCGCTCGCGTTCTTGCGTGTAGCCGGCATCCGGTATTGCGGCAACTGCACATCAATCGATTTGCCAAGACGAATTCTGCCTTGTGCATCAGCTCGCACTTCGCCCCGTCGCAGATCCAGCACTTCACCCGAGGCAAGCACGACTTTCAAACGCCTGATGTATTTGCGTGTTGGTCCATATTTGAATGTGCGCGCCCCGGAAGCGTTGGTTGCAATGTTGCCGCCGACAAAACAGCCGCGCTCAGTTGGATCAGGGGGATAAAGCAAACCCTCATGGTCCGCTGCGAGCTGTAGATCAGACAAGATCACTCCCGCCTCAACAACCGCAAACCCGCCTCGCTCTTCGCGAACAATCTGCATGGGGTTCAGCTTGTCTGTTGCGAGTACGATCCCGCCGAAGGCGACGCGCCCACCGACCGTCCCCGTGCCCGCGCCCGATACCGTCACCGGGACGCGATCACGATTGGCGCTCGCGAGAATCTCCGATACTTCTGCAATACTCTCCGGCAACACGACGCGATCCGCGTGTCCCTCGCGAATGAAGCTGGCATCCGAAAGGTACGATTCGATCTCGTCCGGACTGGTCTTCGTTTGCATACAGGTTTACAGCACCTGCAATTCACGCTCTCTGAGCACTTTAATCCGGTCGCGCAACTCCGCCGCTCTCTCAAACTCAAACCGCTTCGCAGCCGCGCGCATCTCGACCTCGAGTCGCGTGACAGTCGCTTCGATGTTCGCCGGCGAATAATCTTCAATCTCTTCAACTTCAGAAGGAACTTTGAAGTAGTCAGCCTCGGACGCTGTGATCAACGTCGCCTCAATCGGCTTTACGATCGTCTGCGGCGTGATCCCGTTCTCGAGATTGAACTGCTCCTGTATAGCGC
>JBKPJP010000111.1:0-5207 GCA_046730735.1 Acidobacteriota bacterium
CCATAAAAGTTCACCGTCGCCCACCTGCGTTGCGATCTTTACCGCGCTTTCAGCGGCGCTCAGCGCTCTTGCGTAGTCCTTCTGAAGCAGAAGCGCCTCGGAGACTCGCGTCAGGACATGCGCCATTTGTTCCTGGTTACCAACGGACTTAAATAACCCGAGTGCTTTTTCGTAATTGTCTAAGGCCTCGGAGTAATTCTGCTGGCGAAGGAGCGTAGAACCGATGCCCGCGAGAACATCACCCTGACCCAACTTGTCGTCCATCTCTTCACGCAGCGCCAGGGCTCGCCCGTACGAGTTGAGTGAGGAATCGTATTGGCCCTGCACGTAGTAAACATTGCCGATGAGACTTAAAACACGGGCCATCTCAGTCTTGTTACCGCTGGCTTCAAACTCTTTCAGCGCCTTGCCGTAATACTCGAGCGCTTGACCGTAATCGCCCTGTAGCGCTCTTACTAAACCGATGCTTCCCAGCGTGGTGCCGCGCGGAGCGTTGATTGTTTTGAAGATGCTCAGGCTATTGAAGTAACTCTCCAGCGCACCGCCGTAGTCACCGCGGACTCGATGCACATTCCCAATTCCCCTGAGTGCAGTGGCAAGGCCCAGTTTGTCAGGCTGCGTTTTTTGAATCTCGGCGCTTCTCTGATAGTTCTCGAGAGCTTCGTCGTAATTGCCGCTGTAGTAAGCAGAGTTTGCTGCGCCGTTCAGTGCGGCAATAATGGTGCCGATTTCCGTCCTGGGAGCACGCTCGAGAGATTGTTTGTAGAAAGTCAACGCCTGCGTATAGTCGCCCTGCATATATAAGACGTCAGCCAGCCGCACGACCGAATCGACGTTGGTATTTGCTTCATTGCTTTTGCGAAAAGCGTCGGCAGCCGCTGAATAGTTTCCCTGTCCGTAATAAATGGAGCCGATCGTATTCAGCGTGTTTGCGACTTCTTCCTTATCGCCGAGTGCGGTGAATTCCCGCAACGCTTGTTGGAGAGCGGCGAGTGCTTCGGCGTCGCGACGCTGCTCTTTGTATATCAGCGCCAGACCGGAGAGTGCTTTAGCCGACTCGTAATGATTGGTGACTTCTGTGAAGAGGTCGCGCGCTTTTTTGTAGTGTTCCAACGCTGCCGGGTAATTGGCTTGAAAGTAATAGACAGTCCCAATGTCCAACGAAGCGGCAGCGACGCCCTCTTTATCGCCGATTTGCTCGGCCACACTTCGCGCAACTCCATAGATATCAAAAGCAGTCGAATAGCGTCCCGCCAGCAGTTGAGTATTACCCTGCCTGATTAAGGCTTTACGCAAATCGGGCGTCATCAACGCCCGGTTCTTCGCCAGCAACTGCTCGCGCTCTTGCTGAGATTTGAGCGTGATAAGCGTGGTCGCGAAATCTTCAAACTCGGCTAACGAAGTCGAAGGCGGAGTCTGAGCATGGATAGTGAGACCTACAAGGAGCACAAGAAAGAGCGGACGAAGAAGATGTAAGTTTAGTGACAGCATGACCGATCAGGGGTGTAACTCATAGTAATCATTACCGGGAAAAAGACATAGGAAGTACCAGGGGGTAAAATTAGACAACGCCTTCGGCGTATTTGTTCCAAACTCCAAACTGACGCACGAGTCTTCGGCCCCGTAATCATGACAACAATAGTCGTAAATCCTCCCCGGTAATGTTCCTTATCACACTGTTGTCCGCATTTATAATCGCGTCCGCCAACTCTCGTTTGGTTGATTGAAGTTCGAGGACCTTTTCCTCGACTGTGTCGCGCGTTATGAGTCGATAGGCGAAGACGCGATTCGTTTGGCCGATGCGGTGCGCGCGATCGATCGCTTGCGCTTCGACCGCAGGGTTCCACCAGGGATCGAGCAGGAAAACATATTCAGCCGCAGTCAGATTAAGACCCTGACCTCCGGCTTTCAGACTAATCAGAAATAGCTTGCAATCCGGATCGCTCTGAAATCTTTCCACTGCAACTCCGCGATTGCGCGTCTTGCCGTCGAGATATTCATACACCACACCCTGCTGGTCCAATCGCTGCCGGATAATGGAAAGAAAGCTTGTGAACTGTGAAAAGACGATAGCCTTGTGTCCCTCTTCAGTTACCTCGCTCAAACGCGGCAACAGTACGTCGAGTTTCGCGTTCGGAGTGACATCGTCAATCGAACCGTCGACCAGCGCAGGGTGGCACGCGGTCTGTCGTAAACGCAGCAGCGCCTCGAGTATCTGAATCTTCGACTTGTTGATTCCCTGGAGCGAGACTTTCTCCAACAGTGACTGGCGATAATAATCGCGCAGCTCTTCGTATTGCCGGCGCTGCCGTTCATCCATTTCGCAATAGATCGTTTGCTCGAGTTTTTCGGGAAGTTCCTTCGCGACTTGCTGCTTGGTGCGTCGCAGAATGAACGGGCGCAACGCTCGCGACAACATAGTGCGTGATTCTTCGTCTGGTTTCCGTGTCCCATTTGTCGAAAACTGAAATACTGACGCTGAACCGAGCATCCCCGGATTCAGAAACTCAAATAAACTCCATAACTCTCCGAGGTGGTTTTCGATCGGTGTTCCGCTCAGTGCCAGACGCTGTCGACTCTTCAGGAGCCGAACGGCCTTCGCTGTTTCCGTGCCCGCATTCTTGATTGCCTGCGATTCGTCGAGAATCACAAAGTCAAATTCGATTTCGTCGAAATGGACCACGTCGCGCCGCAGAGTTCCGTACGTAGTCAGGATCAAATCGTAATCTTCAAAGTGTGCACTTCCTTTAGTTCGCTCGCTGCCGGTGTGAGTCAGGACGCGTAACTGCGGAGTGAATCGCGCCGCTTCCTGTTGCCAATTGAAGAGTAGCGACCGTGGAACAACTACCAGCGAAGGCCCGGAGTCTGCGTTGCGTCGCGATTGCAAGAGGGCGAGTACTTGAACTGTCTTACCCAGTCCCATGTCATCCGCGAGGCAGCCGCCAAACTTGAACCGCTGGAGAAACTCAAACCAGCCCAGTCCCTCGCGCTGATAATCTCGTAGTTGGCCCACAAATCCGCGTGGCGCTGCGACCGGTTTGATTCCATCAAAGTTTTGCCATTCGCTGCGAACCCGCGCGAACGTTTCATCACAGGTGATTTCCGGCCGCGCCGCGAGCAGGGCATCGAGCACTCCGGTTTGTGTTCGTTGAAAGCGCAGGTGGTCCTCTTCGGTTACGCCGAGAGACGCAAGCAGACTGTATTGTTGCAGCCACTCTTCCGGTAGCACGCCAAAACTCCCGTCGCCGAGTGCTATCACCTTCTGACCGCGTCGCATGGCTGCAAGCAAGTGCGGAAGTTTCACTTCGAGGTCGTCGCCAAAGTTCAGCGAACCGTGCAATTCAAACCAGTCGATCCCCGAACTTACCGAAAGGCTCGACGAGGCTGGGTTGCGATAGAGTTTTCCTTCCGCTTCGACGCGCCACCCATTTGCCAGCAGACTGGTTACCGCGCGCGGCAGATTTCGTGGCGTTAGCCGAAACATTTCTGAGTACTCGGATCCTCTTTTAATGCCCAACGTATTCAAGAGTGCCACCGCCTTGTTTTCCGACTCCGGATCTCGTTCGACGTACCGGTCTCGATCGGGATCGTATAGACCAGTACGTTTATCAAAGTAATCAATTTCGACGCCTTCATAATTAAAGAGCAGCTTTGCTTCCAGTTGAGCCTGGTATGAAGAATAGGCCGGCTTACGCACAATCAGGTGAGGCTGGGGTGGAAAACTAACACGCTCGAAGTGCAACTCCGGTGGCACTTCAATATTCGGAATGGATGGGAGGTCCAGGAGTTGGGCGATCAGTTGCCGGGATTCAGTTGCCGGAATTGTTAGTCCGCCGGAGGTGTTTAGAGCCTTACTCCATGCGAGTACGCCGTGCGCAGCTAAACGAGCAATCCTGAAATCTGGTCCAATAACGACTGCGTCCGTTGCCAGTGGCGTAGCGGAAAACTCGATCTCGTCGAGCCCATTTCGCAAAACGAGGTTAAGCGTGTACTCGTCGCCGGTGCGCTTTACGACTAACCAGAATTGCCAGGTCGTCGAGTCGTCCCATGCAAGTTGCTTGAGTTCGGCATCTTTGGCTTCCGGACGAAACATGCATCGTCCGGTGGCGCACATCCTGGCAAGTAATAGAGGCTGAATCGTATTAGCGAGGACAAATGGGTTGGGAAGATCCAGACCTCCATAACCATAGCTGGACCAGTAAGCCTCTCTACCGCCCAGCAACAGCGAAAGGATTTCCCGATCGCTGGAATCGCTGAGTTGACTAATCTGATTCTGCTGAATCCGCGCCCTTTTGATTTTGCCCCATTCACCTTTTTTGTTGAGTTCCCGGAAAGCAATCTCGACATTGAGCAGTCCCGATGTGCGCGACGCTTTTGGGTCGACGATATAGTAAATCTCACGATTATCAGGCCAGGGATTGCGCCATAGTGGCAGCGCGTTGTTGATTGAGTTTGTAATGACGGTGAACTGATGTTGCCAGGGCGATCGTGGTTCGGGCGGCGGTTCGTCGTCTTCGAGGAGTTGCAGCGACTCGAGCGCATCGTCGTCATAAACAAGTTTGAGCGGGCCGCGCAGATCGACTTCAGAGAGATAGTTCTTGCTGTCGGCTGCGAGCATTGTCGCCCAGATGTGTTTACAGTCTTCACCGGCGGCGAAGTACGCGCAGGTGCAGGCGACGTCGAGTGAGTTTGAGGTTAGCAAGAGCTCGACTAAGTAATCGCTTTTGCCCTTCACTTGCGCGCGAACGTAAGAGTCAAAATGTTCGAGAATCTTGACCGCGCCGGAACGAAAGTAGGCGACACCTCGGTCGCGGATCTTCGGATTGAACTGGGGTGCGAACCTGCTCTTCAGTGACATTGTTCAGAGCAATGGTAGCCGCTGAAGAAGTCGTTGTCACTCGGGTGATCGGCGCCGCAGAGAAGATTCTCACGCAAAGGCGCAAAGCGCTGCCGCGTTTCTACGGGTTTCTGCGTCTTAGTTTGCGGCGACCCAGCCACTCGCCGAAACAAACTGCTTCGTCGCTGAATCTATCGTAACGATGTAAGCGCCGGCAGCACCAACGCGACGATTAGGGCCGAAGACGAGCTTGGGAGTCAGTCCCGTATCAAACTCGTAAAGACCTTCCAGTGCCGTGACGAGTTGCTCTCGACTCAGGTCGGCGCCCGCACGCTTGAGTCCTTCGACAAATGTTTTCGCTGCCGCAAGC
>JBKPJP010000112.1:0-3462 GCA_046730735.1 Acidobacteriota bacterium
GCTAAAATCATCGTGTAAGTTGCCGATACTTAATCCTGTGCGGTGTCTCCGCTGCTGGACCAAGGCGGGCTTTGCGGTCCGCTTCGTAATCGGAATAGTTACCCTCGAACCAGAACACTTTGCTATCACCCTCAAACGCGAGAATGTGTGTCGCGATGCGATCGAGGAACCAGCGGTCGTGCGAGATGACCACCGCACAGCCGGCGAAGTTCTCCAGCGCCTCTTCGAGCGCGCGCAGTGTGTTGACGTCGAGATCGTTGGTCGGCTCGTCGAGCAACAGCACGTTCGCGCCTTCCTTCAACATCTTCGCGAGGTGAACGCGATTGCGCTCACCGCCAGATAACATGCCCACCTTTTTCTGCTGGTCCGAACCGGAAAAATTGAACCGCGCCACGTAAGCACGCGAATTAACTTCGCGGTTTCCAAGCTTCAACATGTCTTCGCCGCCAGTGATCTCCTGCCAGATCGTCTTGTCCGAATCGAGCGTGCGGCTCTGATCGACATAAGCCAGCAACACCGTCTCGCCTTTGCGAATCGTTCCCGCATCCGGCTCCTCCTGTCCGGTGATCATGCGAAACAACGTCGTCTTACCCGCGCCGTTTGGTCCAATCACGCCGACAATCCCACCGGGCGGGAGCGAAAAGCTCATGTCATCAACCAGCAACTTCTGGCCGTACGCTTTGTTGACGTGTTCAGCTTCGATCACGACGTTGCCGAGTCGCGGGCCGGCGGGGATATGAATCTCGAGATCCTCGCGCCGCTTCTCGGTTTCCTGACGCAGCAGATCTTCGTATGAGTTGATGCGCGCTTTGCCTTTGGCGTGACGCGCCTTCGGCGACATGCGTATCCACTCGAGCTCGCGTTGCAGAGTTTTCTGTCGCTCAGTTTCTGATTTCTCTTCGCGTCGCAGCCGCTCCTGTTTTTGTTCGAGCCACGAGGTGTAGTTTCCTTTCCACGGAATACCCTGGCCGCGATCGAGTTCGAGTATCCAGCCGGCGACGTTGTCGAGAAAATATCGATCGTGAGTGACGGCGATGATCGTGCCCGCATAACTTTGCAAATGGTGTTCGAGCCACGCCACTGACTCGGCGTCGAGATGGTTTGTAGGCTCGTCGAGCAGGAGGATGTCGGGTTTCTGAAGCAACAGGCGACAGAGCGCGACGCGCCTGCGCTCGCCGCCTGAAAGAACTTTCACGGGTGTGTCAGGCGGCGGACAGCGAAGCGCATCCATCGCCATCTCGAGTCGTGAATCGAGATCCCACGCGTCGGTGGCGTCGAGTTTTTCCTGGACTTCGCCCTGGCGTTCGAGCAGCGCCGACATCTCGTCGTCAGACATCTCTTCGCCGAACTTCGCGTTGATCTCTTCATACTCTTTCAAGAGATCGACAGTTTCCCTGACGGCTTCTTCGACGACCTCGCGCACGGTGCGTGAGTCGTCGATCAGTGGCTCCTGTTCGAGATAGCCGACGGTGAAACCCGGCGAGATGACTGTTTCGCCGTTGAAGTCTTTGTCGACGCCCGCGAGAATGCGAAGCAGGGAAGACTTGCCCGAGCCGTTCAATCCGATCACGCCGATCTTCGCGCCGTAGAAGTATGAGAGATAGATGTCTTTGAGGACCGGCTTCTTGTCGTAAAACTTGCTGACGCCGACCATTGAATAGATGACTTTATTTGGTTCAGTGCTCATAAGTGCTCAGAACAATTCTCGCGCAAAGGCGCACAGACGCAAAGCGCTACCGCGTTTCTGATATATCTTTCTTTGCGTCTTTGCGTCTTTGCGTCTTTGCGCGAAATCTTTCTTTAGTTTTTTAGAAGCTCCTTCGCGTGACGTCGGGCGCTGTCGGTGATCTCGGCGCCGGTGAGCATGCGCGCCAGCTCTTCAACGCGACCGGCCTTATCGAGCCGTCCCACACTCACCTGTGTCCGGCCCTTCAACGCCTCTTTCTGCACGACAAGATGACTATCCGCAAAACGCGCGATCTGCGGCTGGTGCGTCACGCACAACACCTGATTCGTCTGCGATAGCTTTTTCAGCTTCAACCCGACTGCTTCACTCACACGCCCGCCGATGCCGGTATCGATCTCGTCAAACACGATCGTGCGCGGAAACTGCGAACCATTCGCCACCGTCTTCAGCACCAGCATCAAACGCGACGCTTCACCGCCTGAGGCTACACGCGCGAGTGGCTTGACGTTCTCGCCGGCGTTTGCCGAAAAGTAAAACTCAGTGTGATCGATACCTTTCTGTCCGGCGGTCTCGACGTCATCCGAGACCTGAACCTGGAACCGCGCATTATCGATCGCCACTTCGGCGATCCCCTTCTCGACAGCCTGTTCAAACTTCTTCGCCGCGCGCACTCGTTCTTTGTGCAACTTACCTGCAAGCTCCAGGTATCGGTCCCGAGCGACAGCAAGCGCAGCGTTCAATTCTCGCTCACGTTCGTCAGACGTCTCGATCTGTCGCAGACGGTCTTCGGCACGCGCGAGGTGTTCGAGCGCCGCAGTTATCGAGCCGCCATACTTGCGCTTGAGCCGCGAAAGTTCGGCCAGCCGGTCCTCGATTTCAGCCAGCCGCGCGGGCGAGAACTCCAAACGATCGGCAAAATCACGCAGCGTGAACGACAGATCTTCGAGCACCGCACGCGCCGATTCGAGCGGTTCGAGATAATCGCGAAAGCTCGCATCGTATTCTGCCAACTCCTCAACGTCTTTCAAACCCTGTCGCACACGCGTAATCGCCGCGGCGTCGTCTTCGTAGATGCGGCTGTAACTCGACTGGCAGAGCGCCGTCAGCTTCTCAACATTCGCCAAACGTCGTCGCTCCTCCTCGAGTCGTTCATCTTCACCGATCGACAACTGTGCGCGCTCGAGTTCGGCAATCTGAAACTTCAGGGTATCGACCAGTTGAAACTTCTCGGCTTCGTCGTGACGTAGCGAATCGAGTTCACGTCGCACGGCATTCCATTTCTGGAAAGCCTCGGCGACTTCGTTTCGCAACGAACCATTGCCTGCAAAAGCATCGAGTATCTCGAGATGTGTCTCAGGATTGAAGAGCGTCTGCTGATCGCCCTGCCCGTGAATGTCGACGAGGTAAGGCCTCAGATCTCGCAACAACGACTGCGTTGCGAGTTGATTATTGATGAAGATCTTGTTGCGGCCCGTAGCGGAGAGCTCGCGACGGATAATCAATTCATTAGTCGCGCCCAGCCCTGCATTCTCGAGAATAGTCTCGAGATCAGGATTCGATGTAACGAAGAAGAGTCCTTCAATCGACGCACGCTCAGCGCCCGTCTTGATCAGCTCACTCGTAAACCTGCCGCCACTCAAAACCCCGAGCGCATCGACAATGATCGACTTCCCGGAGCCAGTCTCCCCTGTCAACAGATTGAGTCCACCCTCAAACTCAACCTGCATGTCATCGATTAGAGCTATGTTGGAGATGTTCAGGAACTGAAGCATCGG
>JBKPJP010000113.1:0-31992 GCA_046730735.1 Acidobacteriota bacterium
ACCATCGCGTGGAGCGCTCGTATGGCTCCTTCACACGTTCTTTCACTCTGCCGCAGACCGTTTCCGCAGAGGGAGCAACCGCTGAATACAACAACGGCGTGTTGCGCGTGATGTTGCCGAAGAAAGAGGAGACCAAGTCCCGTCGCATCCAGGTTACTGGAGCCAGTGGCGGTGCTCAGCAGAAGACAATCGACACTACAGCCGAGTCCGGAAAAGCGAAAGAAGCAACTAGCGGGCGCTAATCTTAGCTGGATCGGTAAAACGCGGGCGGGCTCGTTCGTAGTTTAGGATACGAGCCCGTTCAATTCTTTTAGTCAGGTACTATGCGTTTAGATAAATTTACCCTACGGGGACAGGAAGCAATTCAATCGGCGATCGAACTGGCCGAACGAAACCAGCACCAACAGGTCGAGCCGGAGCACTTGCTCGTCGCGATGCTCGAACAGCCTGAAGGTATTGTCAGACCAATTCTCGGCAAGCTCGGCGCCAATGTTGCCGTCGTGCTCAACGACACGCAGGCGGCGGTCGCTCGTTTTCCGCGCGTGCAGGGCGGGCAACAGTATTTCAGTTCGCGTTTGAGCCAGATATTTACCGCCGCACAGAAGCAGGCGGATCAGATGCAGGACGAGTTTATCTCGACCGAGCATCTGCTGCTGGCGATTGTTGACGAGAAAGACGGCGACGCCGGCAAGATCCTGCGCCAGCACGGCGTAGTGAAGGAAGATCTGTTCAAGGTAATCGAGCAGATGCGCGGCGGTTCGCGCATCACCGATCAGAACGCGGAACAGAACTACCAGGCACTTTCAAAATACGCGCGCGATCTGACGGAACAAGCGCGTAAAGGAAAACTCGATCCCGTCATCGGGCGCGACGATGAGATACGTCGTACGATTCAAGTCCTTTCCAGAAGAACAAAAAACAATCCGGTTTTGATTGGCGAACCCGGCGTCGGTAAGACTGCGATCGTCGAAGGGCTCGCGCAACGAATCGTCTCCGGCGACGTGCCTGAGACTTTGCGTAACAAACGATTGGTCGCACTCGATCTCGGCTCGATGCTCGCGGGCGCGAAGTATCGCGGTGAATTTGAAGATCGACTCAAAGCGGTTCTCAAAGAGATCGAAGGCGCCCAGGGACAGATCGTTTTGTTCATTGACGAGCTGCACACACTCGTCGGCGCAGGCGCTGCCGAAGGCGCAATCGACGCTTCGAACATGTTGAAGCCCGCGCTGGCTCGTGGTGAGCTCAGGTGTGTGGGCGCTACGACTCTTGCCGAATACCAGAAGCACATCGAGAAAGATGCGGCACTCGAACGCCGGTTCCAACAGGTCTACGTTGGCGAGCCGACCGTCGAAGATACAATCGCGATCCTGCGTGGTTTGAAAGAACGTTACGAGGTCCATCACGGTGTGCGTATCAAAGACTCCGCGATCGTAGCGGCAGCCACACTCTCGAACCGTTACATCACGGATCGTTTTCTCCCTGATAAAGCAATCGATCTGATAGATGAAGCAGCTTCGCGTCTAAGAATCGAGATTGATTCCCTACCTCAGGAGATCGATCAACTCGAACGCGAGATCATCCAGCTCGAGATCGAACGCCAGGCACTGCAACGCGAGGAAGATGAGAAGTCGAAGGCGCGCTTAAACGAGATCGAGCAGCGGATTGCCGACTTGCAGGAAAAATCCTCGGGTATGAAGGCGAAGTGGCAGTCTGAAAAGGAAGCCATCGATCATATCCGCAGCGCGAAAGCCGAACTCGAGCAGTTACGTTTCCAGTTGGACCAGGCTCGTAACGCCGGCGAACTGGGACGCGCATCTGAGCTTCAGTACGGCAAGATTCCGGAGCTCGAACGCAAGCTCAAGGTCGAGCAGGACAAGCTCTCGAACTTCCAACAAGACGGCGTGATGTTGAAAGAGGAAGTCGACGAGGAAGACGTCGCCGAAGTTGTCGCCAAGTGGACCGGCATCCCGGTCTCGCGAATGCTCGAAGGCGAGATGCAGAAACTGGTGACGATGGAAACGCGCCTGGGCGATCGTGTAATCGGTCAGGAAGAAGCACTTGCGGCAGTTTCAAACGCTGTCCGGCGTGCTCGCGCAGGCCTGCAGGATCCGAATCGCCCGATCGGCTCGTTTATCTTTCTTGGACCAACCGGTGTCGGTAAAACTGAGACTGCGCGCGCACTCGCGGAGTTTCTGTTTGACGACGAACGCGCAATGATTCGTCTCGACATGTCGGAGTACATGGAGAAGCACGCCGTAGCGCGCATGATTGGCGCGCCTCCGGGATACGTCGGTTACGACGAAGGCGGTCAGCTCACAGAAGCCGTGCGCCGGCGGCCTTATTCAGTTGTTCTCTTCGACGAGATCGAGAAGGCGCACCCGGATGTTTTCAACGTGCTGCTTCAGATTCTTGACGATGGACGGCTCACGGATTCTAAAGGCCGGACAGTGGATTTCAAGAATACTGTTTTGATCATGACTTCAAACCTCGGCTCGCGTGAGATCCAGGCAGCAGAAGGCGACGAAAAACAGGTTCGCGAAGCAGTGATTCAGGAACTGCGGCTGCACTTCAAACCGGAGTTTCTGAATCGCATCGACGACATCGTGGTCTTCCACCAGCTCTCGCAGGAGCAGATTGGCAAGATCATCGACGTGCAACTCGAGCGCTTGAAGTCGATGCTGGCCGAGCGCAACGTGACGCTGGTGTTGGAGCCTTCCGCGCGCGAGCTGTTAATGCGCGAAGGTTACGATCCGACTTACGGTGCGCGACCACTCAAGCGCGCAATTCAGTCGCTGATTCAAAATCCGCTGGCAGTCAAACTGCTCCAGGGCGACATTGTGCCGGGACAAACCGTGCGTGTGTCGGCGAGTGGCGACACGATGGAATTCAAGACTGGCGCGGCGTACGCGACCGCATAAAGTTATTGGAGATTGAATATGTCACAACAATGGAATCCGTTGCAGGATTTGATGGTCCTCCAGGATCGCATGAACCGTCTCTTTGAAGACGCAACCCAGCGACGCACTGAGACTGGCCGGGGAGATGAGTTTGAGCGCGCCGACTGGACTCCTGCGGCGGACATCTACGAAACCGATTCAGCCTACCTGATCGCTTTGGACCTGCCCGGGATCGATCGCGAGGCGCTCGAGATCGACATCGATGATGGTCGCTTGATCGTCAAAGGAACGCGCGCGATCGCCGAGTCGAAGCAACATCGCACTGAACGACCGCGAGGAAAATTCCTGCGCACGTTCAGTGTTCCTGGATCGGTCGATCAAGCGAAGATTGGTGCTGAGTACAAAGACGGCGTGTTGCAGATTCGTTTGCCGAAACGCACCGAGCAAAAGCCGAAGAAAATCGATATCAAGATCGGGTAACACAGATAAACACGGATTGGTTTACGGATATGGATAAAGAAGCGAACGAACTGAGGGTGACGGATCGACGGCGCGTTTACCTGGATGACGAGGGTAATGAGCGAGTGAATGCAGAAGGTGAACAGCCAAACCTGAAACCGAGTTACGTTGAGGAGCTCGAGGCACGCACAAAAGCCGCCGAGCGACAGGTGCAGGAAGTACAATCGCGTTTCGATCAGTTGCGCCAGCAACTGCAACGTGAGACTGACGAGACGAGACAACGCCTTAATCGTTCAGCCGATGAACGGGCCACAGCGGAGAAGGCAAAGTTCATTTCAATGTTGTTACCGGTTATGGACGATCTGAACCGGGCCGTGAACTCTGCTTCCGAAGATGCGCCGCGAGACGCAATAGTCGAAGGTATTCGCAGCATCGCCATCAGCTTCCAATCGGCGTTGACGAATGCAGGGGTTGAGCAGATCGAGTCGGTTGGTGAACCGTTCGATCCCGAGTTGCATGAAGCGGTCGACACCGAAGTGACAGGCAGCGAGATGGACGGGAAGGTGATTGAGGAATATAGTCGCGGCTTCCGTATGGGAGATCGTTTGCTGCGTCCCGCGCGAGTTAAAGTCGGACGCGCATTGAGTCAAGCCACGGATAACACGGATTTCAAAAAGGAATCTGCGTAATCTGCGGATAAACAATTAAGGAGAAAAAGAGTGCCGGCAAAAGAATTGAAGTTTAGAGAAGAAGCTCGCAACGCGATGCTTCAGGGTGTTGACGTACTCGCGAATGCAGTGCGCGTAACGTTGGGACCAAAGGGTCGCAACGTCGTGCTTGGCAAGAAGTTTGGCGCACCGGTGATCACCAAAGACGGCGTGACGGTGGCCAAAGAGATCGAGCTCAGGAACAAGTACGAAAACATGGGCGCGCAGATGGTTCGCGAAGTCGCCGTCAAAACCAACGATAAGGCCGGCGACGGGACCACCACCGCAACAGTTCTCGCCCAGGCAATCTTTCGTGAAGGCGTGAAGAACGTTGCCGCCGGCGCGAATCCGATGTCGTTGCAACGCGGTATTCAACTGGCCACCGAACAGGTCGTGGCCGAACTCGCGCGCATGTCGAAGAAGGTCAAGAGCAAGGACGAGTTGACCAACGTCGCGACCGTTTCCGCCAACAACGATCGTAATATCGGTGAGCTGATCTCCGAAGCGATGGACAGAGTCGGTAAGGACGGCGTCGTCACGGTCGAAGAGTCGAAGACGTTACAAACCGAGCTCGATATCGTCGAGGGAATGCAATTCGATCGCGGCTACTCATCACCATACTTCGTGACGAACACGGATCGCATGGAGTCGATTCTCGATGAGCCGTTCATCCTGCTTTACGAAAAGAAGATCTCTAATATGCGTGACCTGCTGCCAGTGCTCGAGCAAACAGCAGGTGCCGGACGCGCACTACTCATCATCGCGGAAGACATCGAAGGCGATGCGCTCGCAACCCTGGTCGTGAATCGCCTGCGTGGAACAATCAAAGTGTGCGCAGTAAAAGCGCCCGCATTCGGCGATCGTCGCAAAGCGATCCTCGACGACCTCGCGATCCTGACGGGCGGAAAAGTTATCACCGAAGATCTGGGTATCAAGCTGGAAAACGTAACGATCGACGATCTCGGAACTGCAAAACGCGTGATTGTCGATAAAGAGACGACGACGATCGTCGAAGGTGGCGGCGACAGCAAAGCCGTGCAGGGACGCGTCGCGACCATTCGCGCGCAGATTGAAGAAACTACGTCTGACTACGATCGCGAAAAGCTTCAGGAGAGACTGGCGAAACTCGCAGGCGGCGTCGCCGTGGTCAAAGTCGGCGCACCGACTGAGACCGCGATGAAAGAGATCAAGATGCGAGTCGAAGACGCTTTGAACGCGACCAAAGCCGCGGCAGAAGAAGGTGTTGTCGTCGGCGGCGGCGTGGCGCTGCTTCGCGCAGCCAGGGTGCTCGACAATCATGACTCTGAAGATCCGGACGTTCGCACGGGAATAAAGATCGTGCGTCGAGCGCTGCAGGAACCAATCCGGCGCATCGCTGAAAACGCGGGTGTCGAAGGCGCGGTGGTAGTCGGTGAAATCGAACAGTTAAAGGGCAACAAAGGCTACAACGCCGTCACCGGTCAGTTTGAAGATCTGGCCGCGGCGGGCATCATCGATCCAACTAAAGTTGTACGTACGGCATTACAGAATGCAGCATCGATCGCCGGATTGTTGTTGACCACTGACGCTGCGGTAACTGATCTGCCTGAATCAAAGAAGAACTCCCCGCCTATGCCTGGAGGTGACGACTACGATTATTAGGCTCTCCGCGATCTCTGCGTACCTCGGCGATCTCTGCGTTCAAAAGCACCTGTGAACGCAGAGATTGCAGAGGTACGCATACACCGCCAAGGTGGCCGCAAATTTGCATCAAAACGCGCGCCGGGATTGTTATTGCATTGAAACGCAACGGCGCTTATGCTGACGACATCCAAGTGCTGCAACTTGGGTATAGACAAGTTGTTTGAAAGTTGTAAACAGATATGGTTGACTTAGGTTCATACAAAGATAAATTCGGCGATAGCGGCCAGCGCATTCTCGAACATGCGCTGAACGAATCACGCCGTCGTGACCAGAACTTCGTATCGGTGGAGCACATTCTTCAGGCTCTAACTATTGAAGAGCCTGATATGTTCAACTCCGCCATGCGCGAGCTTTCGCTCGATCCGGTTGTGGTCAAAATGGCAATTGAAAAAAGACTAACAAATAGCCGGCAGCAACACGTCGGCAAGGGTTTTCGCATCGGACCTGATACCACTGACTTGTTCAAACGGGCCATGGAACGAGCCAGAACACAGGGCCGCAAAACAATTGAAGCAACCGACATTTTTGAAGCGTTGAGCAGCCATGACGGTCTGTTCGTTGACGTACTGAGAAACATGGGCGCGAGCCCTGAAGCGGTCCAGGAAAACGTACGGGCACAAGTGCAAAAACGTGAACAGGAAGAAGAACAGAATCGAAAGAAGTTTGAACTTCCGCCTTACTTAAAACACTTCGGAGTCTCACTTAACCGGCTGGCGCGAGCCGATAAGATCCCGCCCACAATCGGACGAGAAAAAGAGATTCAACAAATCATCGAGATCCTCTGTCACCGCGAACGGGCCAACTCGCCGATGCTGGTTGGTGAACCGGGCGTCGGTAAGACTGCGGTTATCGAAGGGCTCGCGCGTCTCATCGAGCTCGAACCGGACAAAGTTCCGGCGCGTCTGCGTGCGTCTCACATCGTGCAACTACAGATGGGCGGCATTGTTGCCGGTACCATGCTGCGCGGTATGTTTGAAGAACGAATCAAGGGCATCATTGACGAAGTCAAAGAACGCGATAATTTGATTCTTTTCATCGACGAAGCACACACGATCATCGGCGCGGGCGCGGCGTTGGGAACGTCTTCGGACGCGGCCAACATGTTCAAGTCGGCACTCGCTCGTGGTGAGATGCGCATCATCGGCGCGACCACTCTTTCGGAGTACAAAGAGTACATCGCCGACGACGAGGCACTCGCGCGTCGCTTCCGGATGGTGAAAGTCGTCGAGCCGTCGATCAACGAAACCAAGGAGATCCTGCTTGGTCTTCGTCCGCGACTCGAGAAGAACTACTCGGTCAAGATCTCCGACGAAGCCATCAATACCGCGTTGGAGATGGCCCCGAAGTACATCCGCAATCTTCATTTGCCTGACAAGGCGATTGGCTGGCTCGATACCGCGGCCGTAAAGGTTGAGATTAACGAACCGCAAAAGATGGTCGTTCGTCCGGAACACGTTATCGAGGTGATTTCGCAGGAGTCGCGTATTCCACGCGACATGATTTTCCGCGACACAAGCGACCGCTTTGCGATGACTGAAGGAATGCTCGGCCGTCGTGTTATCGGTCAGAAGGAAGCGATCAAGGCCGTCGCGCAACGCTTGCGTCTGAACAAAGGCCCGCTGAAAGAGTCGCATTACAAACCCGATGGTGTGCTGCTGTTTCTTGGTCCAACAGGCGTCGGCAAGACTGAGCTGGCCAAAGCTGTCGCTGAGTTCATGTTTGGTGACGAAGAGAAGATGGTTCGCATCGACATGTCGGAGTACAGCGATGGCACGGTGAGTATCGAGAAGTTGATCGGGATGCCGCGTGGCATTGTCGGTTCGGAACGAGGCGGCATTCTCACCGAGCAATTGCGTGAGAATCCGTATACGGTGCTGCTGCTCGACGAGGTTGAGAAAGCTTCGCCTTACCTGATGAACCTTTTCCTTCAGGCTTTTGACGAAGGCTGGTTGACCGACGGGCGCGGCAAGAAGGTTTACCTTTCTGACGCGATCATCATCATGACTTCGAACCTCGGTTCGGAGAACTTCAAGAAGTTTGAAAAGCCGCTGGGCTTTGGCACCAAGACGGCCGCCGACTTCCGCCAGGTTAAGAATGAAGTGTTGAAGGCTTCGGAACAACGCTTCTCGCCGGAGTTTCGCAATCGTATCGACGAGATCGTGGTGTTCTCGCCGCTGACGATGGATGAGGTACGCCAGATCGCGAAACTGTACCTGGAAAAACTCCGCCGCCACATGGAGCGACAGGGCAAGATCGTGGAAGTCACTGAGACGGCAGTGAACCTGCTCACCGAGAATGGCTACAACACGGCCTACGGCGCGCGCTTCCTGAAGCGGCACATCGATGAGAAGGTGAAACTTCCGATTACTGCCTTGTGGAAGACTGCGTCGAGTTTCAAAGTCGATGTTGAGAATGGCGAAGTCGTAGTCAAACCGGCAGAAGGGTATAAACCCGAATTCAATTGAGTCTTATCCACAGATTACACGGATTCATCTGTGTAATCTGTGGATACACAATCCTGTTAAATGGTCTTCTTTCTAATCCTCTCTTTACTATTCGTTCAAACTCCTGCGCCCGAAGTATCAGTCGACGAAAAGTCGCAACAGGTCATCGATCGCGCCATCACGGCACTGGGTGGTCCAAAGTACTTAGGCGTCCAGACCGTTACCGCCAAAGGGTTCTTCACCACTTTCAAAGACAGCGTTTCGCAACTCCCGGCGCGTTTCCTCGACTACATTCAATATCCCGATAAGGAACGCACCGAGTTTTCCGGCGGTGGCATTCGCACGATTCAAACAAACACTGGTGACATTGGTTGGGTGTATGACGGAGGGCCAAAAAAGATCTCCGATCAAACTCCGGAGCAGGTCGAGGAATTCAAACGCGCGATCAGGACCAGTCTCGAATATCTGTTGCGTGGTTACTGGAAAAAAGAGGGCGGCAAGATCACGTACGTCGGGCGACGCGAAGCCGGGCTCGCGAAACGCAACGAGACGATTCGTCTGACTCTCCCTGATGGTTACTGGATCGAGTATGAATTTGGCGCGAAGGACAATCTTCCCGCGAAGATCATTTACAAGCGCCAGCGCAAGGATCCGGATTCGGGCGATATGGTCGAGACGAATGAAGAAGATCAGTTCTTCAAGTTTATCGAGATGGATGGTGTGACGTCAGCGTGGGTGATCGATCACTACATCAACGGCAAGCAATCGAGCCGGATCAACTACGAGTCAGTGCAGTACAATCAGACTTTTCCAGCCGACCTTTTCACGAAACCCGCGAATATCAAAGCTATAAAATAGGCCGCGGATGAACACAAATGAACGCGGATTTTCTTTTGAAAATGATCCGCGTTCATTCGCGTTGATTCGCGGCTTAAATAGCTAATCCCCCATCGACCTGGATAACCTGCCCCGTTATGTAGCGGGCGTCGTCGGAGAGAAGGAACGCGGCGATGCGTGCGACCTCGTCCGGTTCGGCGAAGCGGCCGAGTGGGATCTGCTCGCGTATCTTTGACTGGTAAGTCTCGTCGAGCTTGTCGACCATATCCGTGGCCACCATGCCGAGCGCGAGCGCGTTGACAGTGACTTTACGGCTCGCAACTTCCTTGGCAAGGGCTTTAGTCAGACCAACCATCCCCGCCTTCGAGGCCGAATAGTTTGACTGGCCCGGCATTCCGACTTCGCCGCTGATCGACGAGATGTTGAGGATCGAACCGCCCGTGTCCTGGCGCAGCATCGTTCTCAGTGCCGCCTTTGCGAAATTCCAAGCGCCCTTGAGGTTCGTATCGATAACTTGATCCCAGTCGTCTTCTTTCATGCGCAGGATCAGATTGTCGCGCGTGATGCCGGCGTTGTTGACGAGGAAATCTATCCGGCCAAAAGCCTCTTTGACTTGTTGGACCATCTGCGCGACGGCTTCGGTGTTCGCGACGTCACATTGAACCGCCAGCGCGCGTACGCCCGAGGATTCGAGTTCTGATTTCAAGCTGTCCGCGGCTTCGGCGCTCTTTGCGTAATTGAAGGCGATGTCAGCGCCGCGTCGCGCGAGTTCAACTGCGATAGCCCTGCCAATACCACGAGTGCCACCGGTGACGATCGCCACGCGGCCGGCAAATTGTTTTTGATCCGACATGCGGACTCTAATAACACATCCAGTCTATAAAGTCTTCTCTGCGGCCCTCTGCGTATCTCCGCGATCTCTGCGTTGAAATAGTCTTCAACGCAGAGGGCCGCAGAGATACGCCGAGAACGCGGAGATACGCTGACAACGCGGAGTTACTTGCACCAGTCGCCTGTCTGTTGCAGACACCGGAAGTTGTTGCCGAGTGCTGGAAAGACTGCCGTGCCGTCGCTGCGCTTCACGTCGCGAATGAAAGCATCAGGACGAATGAAACCGTTGCGCGGATCTTCGGGAATCGGGCAGAGGACCCAACGAAAGACACCGTCGTCAACCGGCCGAGTGCGTAGCTCGACGAGGCCTTTCGACGCAAGGCCATCGATCTGCGAAGGGCTGGTTAAGATCGCCGTGCCGTCGAGATCGCGTCCGTTTGTGGCGGCGATTGGATCGAGTTCTTTGCGACCTTCAGCAGTGAAAGCTTTTGGTGTGTAGACCACCCACACTGCCAGCCACATGCCGAGCGGATCATTCGAGAAGTACCCATCGCGTGTGTCGAAGACGTTGTCCTGACGTTTATTCGGAAGAAACGGATCGAGGATGGAGCCGTTCGACGCCTTCGGGAAAATGAAAACTCGAAAACGTTCGGCGGTATCAAACGAAGCCTGAGCACGCGTGGTCAGTTGACCGGAGGCATTGCGTTCGAAGCTCGTCGAGTTGAGTACGCCGAAGATGTTGGCGTAAGTCAGACCACTCGAACCGGTGGTGCCGGGAGTGGTTTCGATTGTGCGCACGTTTGCGCGGTTCGGGTCTGTGTTGGTGTTGTCGATGACGAAGTCACCGGCGCGGGATGGAGTGCCCACTCGCAACACGATGTTCTCAGGCACGATACCGTGCGCGCGATAAGTTGCGTCGCTGAAGTCGAAGGGCGAGGTGCCGAGGCTGTCGCCTCCGCTCGCGGAGACACCCGCTAATGCCGTGAGCGTTAATGCGAAGGTGGCGAGCCAGAGTGTCCACTTTAGGGTTTTCCTGTTTGTTCTCATGATAGGTTGGTCTCCTTTGGTGTTTGGATAAGGGGGGCCATCATGACGGAACAGTTTTTGGTGGTATGTCAGCGCGGCGACAAAAGCGAAAACGTTTGTACGCTGAAAGCGATCAGCAATACGTTTGCAATTCTTTCAATCGCTTGATGCGAATCCAACCGCGACCCAATTCAATGATGCCACGGCGTTCGAGATCGTTCAGGACGGTGGTTGTAGTTTGGCGTGCAGCGCCGATCAAGCTGGCAACGTCGTAATGTGTGAGTGGGACGAGATAATCGTTGTTTACGATTTCGCCCTCGCAAGCGGTCGTTGAGAGTTCATGCAGGAGTTCGCAAACGCGCGCGGAGACGGCTTTCGACGTGATGTCCGAAAGTTTCTTCTCCATTCGTCGTCGTCGATCGCCGACGAGCCGAATGTAACTGAGCGCCAGCTTCGGCTGGGTCAAAAGAAGATTTGTAAAGCTGCTCTTCGGAAACATCCACATAACTATATCGTCGAGCGCCTGGGTCATGTTGCTGCGTGGTGACTCGTCGACCAGCGCAAACTCGCCGAAGATCTCGCCCGGGTGAATGATATCAATCGCGATCTCTTTGCCCGACTCGGAAAGAACCGAGAGCTTTACTCTTCCGTGCCTCAGGATATAGACGAAGTCCGCGCGATCTCCCGGCGTGTAGATAAACTCACCGCGCGCTTTGCGCAGACTGCGCGCACATGCTGAGACGCTGTTTATCTCGTCGCGGGTAAGGCCCGAAAAAATTTGCGGACGCTGAGTATCACGTGTAGTTCCGAATAGTGTCGCGATCGAGGATGCTGCGACGTTCATAATTCTTCATCCGTGAAAATGTGCGGCCATTATTGGTTCGAGGGTGTTAAGACGTATTGACTCTTCAATTTCAGCCATCTCGCGATCGCGGTTCATACCGGCAACCGCGAGTATGCGATCGTTCTTTACATAAAATGCGAGGAAGTCGCGCGACGAGACTTCGCCGCGATAGATGATCTCGTCCCACGATTTCGCGTGACCGACGTATAAAAGTCCCGCATCAAACTGCTGCGTCCAGAAAAACGGAACCGCGTCGAACTCAACGTCGCGTCCAATCATGTTGCGCGCGGCCGTGCGTCCTTGTTGCTGCGCCGTCCGCCAGTGCTCGATGCGCATGCGTTCGCCGGTACGCGAGTCGACAAAAGCGGCGATGTCGCCCGCGGCGTAGATTCCATCACCGGCGCGCAATCGGGAATCAACAACGACTCCGCCCGACTCATCGCGTTCGACGCCCTCGAGAAAGTGCGTGACCGGCCGTACACCCGCACCAACAACGACCATATCCGCTTTTATACGCTCGCCATTGTCGAGTGTGACTGCTTCGACCTTATGCGTACCTTCGAACCGGTAAACGATGGAGCCAAGCTTGAACTTGACGCCATGACTTTCATGTACGCGACGGAATAACGCCCCGATTTCCACCCCGAGCGTGGTCTCGAACGGCTCCCGCGAAGGAGCAACGACAGTCACTTCAAGGCCACGCTCACGAAGACTGTAAGCTGCCTCCATCCCGATGAAGCTCGCGCCGACAACGACCGCGTGACGCGAACGTGACGCCGTTTCGATGATCGAGTCAGCGTCACCAAAACTGCGTAGCAGGCAAACATTCTTTAGATCCGACCCGGGAATGTTGAGACGAATGGGCGCGCCGCCGGTGGCGACGAGCAACGCGTCGTACTCCATCGTTTCACCGCCATCGAAGGCGATTGTTTTGTTGCGCGCGTCAACAAGTGTGACCTCTTTGTTGAGAACGAGCTGAATGTCGTGCTCCCTGAAGAACTCTTCCGGACGCAGCGACATCCACTCGGGCTCGGCATGCCCGTGCAAATAGTCTTTGCTCAGGTTCGGACGATCGTAAGGCGCGCGGTCTTCACGCGTGATCATCACGACGTTGCCGCGAAAGCCTTCTTCGCGCAGCGTCTGCGCGGCTGCATAGCCGGCTGCGCCCGCGCCGATAATGACGAACTGGCGCGAGTCGGCAGCAGTATCGCGTTGGACCATCGCGGGCGTACGTCTGGTCTCGGCATCTTCAGGCACAGTGACAAACACTCGTTCGCCCTCGACGCGCACGTTATAGCAGGTAAGCGCGTCGAGGGCAGGCGGCTCTACCATGTCGCCATTAACGACGTTGAAAACAGCGTGGTGCCACGGACACATGACCCGCGTGCCGCAAAGCGCGCCTTCTGCGAGTGGACCACCGTAGTGAGTACACACAGCACTGACCGCATGAAAACGGCCATCGACGCGTGCCAGCAAGATCCGCGTCTCGCCGGCCGAGAACTCTTTCATTTCTCCGTCTTGCAAGTCGGAGACGTTTGCGAGGTGAACTTCTTTCGAACCCATGCTTTGATCAGGCCACACTGACAAGATGGCCCATCTTCTCCTTCTTAGTCTTCAAATAGCCGGCGAACAGATCGTGTGGCTCGACTTCGAGCTGCACGCGCTCGACAACTTTGAGTCCGGCCTGGCGCAACGCGCGAATCTTTGCCGGGTTGTCCGACATCACGCGCACTGCGCGCAGGCCGAGATCGAGCAGGATTTCGGCGCACTGTTCGTAGCGCCGCAGATCCGCCTCGAAGCCCAGCCGCTCATTGGCTTCGATCGTATCCGCGCCTTCGTCTTGCAGGGCATAGGCGCGGATCTTGTTGATGATGCCGATACCGCGCCCTTCCTGTTGCTGGTAGACGATTGCCCCATGGCCCTCCTGCTCGATCAATTTCATGGCCGCCTCGAGTTGGCGGCCGCAGTCGCACTTGATTGAACCGAACACGTCGCCGGTCATGCACTGTGAGTGAATCCTGACGAGGCTGGACCGATCCGGACGCAACTCGCCTTTCACCAGGACGACGAACTCTTCAGTTGAGACGAGCGAGCGAAATCCGATAATGCGAAACTCGCCTGTCTCTGTCGGTAGCCGGGCGTCAGCAACTCGTTCGATCGTTTTCGTCGCTGACGCGGCTGTCTGATGTGGGTTGATTAATCTGAGTGCCATGATCCGATTCCCCTTAAAGCGACTTCAGATACTCGACCAGATCCGCTTTCTGTTGCTCGCTCAAGTTTGTGCCGAAGAAACTGTTGTAGTGCTCGACTACGTCTCGCAGCGTCGCGAAGCGGCCGTCGTGGTAGAAACCACCTTTCGTGTGTGTCCAAAGCCCTTTGAGCGGAGCGGTTCGATAACGCTCGTCCGGTGAGCGCTTGGCCTGGAAGTCGTCGATACCGATCTCCTGCGGCGTGTGCATGTTCCATCCCGGCTCGGTGTAGATCGGCGGCACGTGACAGGTCGAACACTTTGCCTGACCGTTGAATACGACCCCACCTCTCGTCGCAGCCGCGGGATCAAAACTGCCCGCAGGCGCCGGCGGCGCAGGGATCGCGAGTTGATAGAACTGAAGCGCGGGAAGTTTCGCCGTGATCAAGTCAGGATTGCTGCGCACGTTGCCGAAGCCATTGGCCGCCGCGATCGGAAACTTAACCGCATCGTTCAAACGCGGATCGTAGAACGTACCCTGCCCGTGCATCTCGAGGTTCGCAACGAACGCGTTCCAATGCGTCACCGATCCCCAGCCGGTCCAGGTGTGAAGATTCACGCCTGCAAGACCGAATGCGGGCGGCAGGAGAGTCGCGGCCGACTTACCGTCAGGACGGAAAGCCTTGCCGTCGAGAAACAACTCCGCATCGAACTTGCCTGGTCCCCAGCTCTGTAAGACAGTTCGCACCGTCGCTTCACTCACGCCGAGCAGTTGTGCGACTGGCGCGAGATTTGGACTCAGCGCCGCGATCGCGCCGACGTTGAGATCGCGATTGGCCCAACCATCAAGACGCTTGCCGATGCCGGGCGCGAACGAGTTGTCTACTGTCGAGTGACAGAGAGCACAAGTGATGCCCACTGACTGAAGACTGCCATCGCCGTTGAAAGTTCCTTTGACGCCAACGACCGCATTGAGCTTGAGTAACGCAAGTGTCGTTGCGGGATCTTCGAGATTCACACGGCCGCGCTTCAATTGCGAAATCAGTGATGACGGGAGTGCTTCCGAGTCTACTTTCAAACCGACCGCAAGCGCGGTCACGGGACTGACGCCCGGACCAACGCCGCCGAACTGTGCACCCTCGATAGCGCGGTGGAGCTGCAACGCATCGCTCCAGAATGCTTCGTCGCCAAAGGTATCGAAACGGAAAGTCTGCTTGCCTTCGGTGAGCATTCGTTCCGCGTTTGCGTCTGTGTCTGCGCTCACTGTCTGGTCGGTGCCGACAACGACAAATATGGCCGCGATCAACAACCCTAATGCGAGTTTTGCCAATAGTCCTACTTTCATTGTCTTCCTCCCTGCGATCAGTGCACGTCGTACTCCGCGCTCAGCCGGCCCAGTGCGAGCGCGCCGAGTGAGAGGCCAAAGTCTCTGAGCGCGACGTCGAAGTAACCCGGAATCATGAGCAGATTAACGATGATCAGAAGCAGCCATGCCGCTACGACGTAGGCGAAGATACGAGGCTTAAAGAAGACTCCGAGTCCGGCCACGATCTCGATGACGCCGGCGACGAGCATTAGCTGGTGCCCGTGACCGCCCGTGAGCGCGTTGACCGTCCCGGGCAGGTACTGATCCCAATTCACGAGTAGGTGAAAAAATTTATCGAGGCCTGCGATGATGGGCGCGGCGGTGAATCCGAGACGCAGAATCTGATAAGCCTGATAACTCGGCCGCGTCGCGCTCACGCTCTGAGAGTTGATTGAAGGTATTCCTGCTGAACTATTTAATGCCTGTGCCATTGCTGTTCTCCCTGGTTGAAGAGTTATTGCTTTAACTGCCGTTAGTTCATCAAAATACTCTTCTCCCATAATAAGTCAAGTACTTATTTGATTTTTTGTGTTTTCTTTAGAAAAAGGCTAGAATCAGAAGCGATGAAGCTGGATGAACGCTTTTTTGAGAGCACGCGCGGGCAGATCGTTACGATTCTGCGAAGCTCTCCCTGCACCGTGGACGAACTCGCGGAAAAGTTGAATCTCACTGACAACGCGGTTCGCGCACATCTTGCGACGCTCGAACGCGACGGGCTCGTGCGCCAAAGCGGCCTGCGTCGTGGCCCGCGAAAGCCGCATTTCACGTACGTGCTAACGGAAGAAGCCGACAAACTTTTCCCGAAAGCTTACGACGCTCTACTAAATCAACTCATCTCGGTGCTGAAGAATCGTTTGACCCCGCCGGAGATCGAGGCGGTGTTAAGAGAAGTTGGGCGCGCGGTCGCCGCTGACGCATCCGGCAAAGGCAACGACAACTTTGAGAGTCGCGTTCAGAACGCACTGAAGGTGTTGGAGGCGATCGGCGGGTCAGCCGAAGTCGAAAAGCACGAAGACAAGATCGTGATCCGCGGCAACGGTTGTCCTCTGGCCGCGGCTGTGTCTGTTCATCCTGAAGTCTGTCATCTCGCCGAAACGCTCGTCTCGGAAGTCGTGAAAGCACCCGTCGTAGAACACTGCAATCGCGAAGGTCGTCCCAGTTGCATTTTTGAAATAAACCTCAAAGAAGCACAAAAGTAACACAAGAGGCTTTTGTGCTTTTTTGTTGCTTGTAAGATACTGGCAGGACCATGCTGGATCTCAATTACGTCAGGGAAAACATTGATAAAGTGCGCGCAGCGCTCAATGCACGCCGCGCCGACACCACGGCGCTCGACGATTTCACGCGCGCCGATGAAGAACGCCGCCGCGTAATTGCTGAGTCGGACCAACTCAACGCTCAGCGCAACGCCTCGAGTCGTGAGATCGGCGGACTGATGAAAGAAGGCAGGAAGGACGAAGCAGAAGCACGTCGCGCGGAAGTCAGCACGTTGAAGGATCGCATTGCTGAGCTGGACCAACAGCGCGCACTCGCGGAAGTGCGTATGCAGGAACTACTCTCAACGCTACCGAACATTCCGCACGAGAGCGTGCCGGTCGGTACGGATGAGTCGGCGAATATTGAGGTTCGTCGCTGGGGCAAGGCGCCGGAGTTTACCTTCGAGCCGAAGGATCACGTTGATCTTGGCACCGCACTCGGCATACTCGATCTCGAACGCGCTACGAAGATCGCCGCGGCACGTTTTGCGATCCTGAACGGCGCGGGCGCGCGACTCGAACGCGCGCTCATCAACTTCATGCTCGAAGTGCAAACGCGCGAGCATGGCTATCTCGAGACGTTGCCGCCGTTCATCGTCAACCGTGCCGCACTTTTCGGCACGGGGCAGTTGCCTAAGTTTGAGACGGACCTTTTCAAGCTCGAAGATCCGCGTGAGCTTTACCTCGTTCCGACGGCGGAAGTGCCGGTCACAAACTATCATCGCGAAGAGATACTCGACGCGTCACAACTGCCGATGCGCTGGGCTGCTTACACGCCGTGTTTTCGTTCGGAGGCAGGCAGCTACGGGCGCGACACGCGCGGCGTGATCCGTCAGCATCAGTTTGAGAAAGTTGAACTGGTGAAGTATTCGTTGCCTGAGAATTCTTACGAGGAGCTCGAATCGTTGACACGAGATGCGGAGACGATCCTGCAAAAGCTCGGATTGCACTATCGCGTAGTGGCGTTGTCTACCGGCGATCTCGGCTTTGGTTCAGCGAAGACGTACGACATCGAGGTCTGGTTGCCGTCGCAGAATACGTTTCGCGAGATCTCTTCGTGTTCAAACTACGAGGCATTTCAGGCACGCCGTGCTCAGATCCGTTTCCGCCGAGCGGGCGGCGCGAAACCGGAATTTGTACACACGCTCAACGGCTCCGGACTGGCAATCGGACGCACCTGGATCGCCGTCCTTGAAAATTATCAGCAGGAAGATGGATCCGTGATCGTGCCTGAAGTCTTGCGCCCCTACATGGGCGGCCTGGAACGGATTAATAGAGTTTAGCCCCGCAGGTAGAACAAGTCAGGAAGAGGGGCTTGCCCCCGCTCGCTGAAAAATCCCTAATCAGCGGGGGCAAGCCCCTCTTCCTGACTTGTTCTAGCTTACGGGCTAAATATTACTTCACCCGAATGTCGTATGGCATCAATAGCATCGATTCGCCATTCTTCATCCGGTCCATCAACGCCATGTAGCGCATCGCGCGGCGCGCGTCTTCCGGCAAAGCCGCGAATACCGCACGCTGCTGTTCGATCTTCGTGTTTGAGTTCTCGCCGCCACCATTCAACAACTCCTGAAGAAACGTCGTCGGATAAGGCAGGATCACACGTTCGACACCTTTGTCCGCCGGAATCTTCGCGAGTTGCTTCGCGACCTCGATCGCTTTATCGAGTCCACCAAAATCATCGACGAGCCCGCGGTCCTTCGCCTGTTGCCCGGTCCACACACGACCCTGGCCCACCGAGTCGATAAACTGCGCGTCCTTGTTGCGCCCCTTCGCTACCTTCGGCACGAAATCCTGGTAGTAAGTAGTCTTGATCCACTCTTCAAATTTCGCTCGTTCATCGTCCGAAAACTTCTCCGTCTCGCGAAACATTCCCGCGTTCTTCCCACGCAACACGTACTCATTCGAGATTCCCAGCCAATCGTAGAATCCGCGCATAACCGGTTTGCCGGCGACTACACCAATCGAACCCGTGATCGTTGAAGGCTGCGCAATGATCTTGCTCGCGCTCGCCGAAATGTAATAACCGCCCGAAGCAGCGACGTCGCTCATCGAAACCACCACCGGCTTCTTCTGGTTCGTCGCTTCAACTGCGTGCCAGATGATGTCGGAAGCGAGTCCGGAACCACCCGGACTATCGACGCGCAGCACCACGGCTTTGATCGTCTTGTCAGCGGCGGCGTCGTTCAACGCTTTCGCCACCGTGTCTGATCCGATCGACTGACCGCCCGACGGACTGTTTTCTGAACTACCCGAACCGATATCGCCACTCGCGTAGATCACGGCGATCTTCTCGCCCTTGTTTAGCCCCAGCGACTCAGGCGCTACATCGCGGTAATCGGCTCCACGCACTGCCGTGAACGTATCCGTGTCTTTATAGCCGAGCAGCTTCTTGAACTCTTTCTCGACGTCATCTCTGTAAAGCGTTTCATCAATCAGACCCGCTTCTTTCGCTTTCGCCGCGCTGTATGGAGCGTTGTCTATCAGCGCGCGCACTTCATCGGGCGTCTTGTGACGCGACTGGGCGATCGTGTTCACGTAACGATTGTAAAGATCGTCGAGCAGCGAGTTGATGTACTCTTTATGCGCGTCGGTCATCTGCTTCTGCGTGAACATGTCGCCCGCGCTCTTGTATTTTCCGATCTGAAAAATATCGGGATAGATGCCGAGCTTATCGAGTGAGCCGCGGAAGAACATGACGTCCGCAGCCAACCCGTTGATGAACAACTCGCCGGGCGGCGGCACGATGATCTTGTCGCACGCGGTGGCGATGTAATACTCCTTGTTCAGTCCAACCTCGACGTACGCGTAAACAGGTTTACCCGACGAACGAAAATCGGTGATCGCGTCGCGAATCTCTTCAGCCTTGCCCCAACCGACACCGGAGAGATCGACGTCGAGCAGGATGGCTTTGATGCGTTTGTCGACCTTTGCTTTTTTGAACGACATCACGAGACCGGTGAGCGACTGATCCGGTCCACCGAAATATTTCTTCAAAGGATCGTCGGGACTGTAGTCAGGAAGCGAACCCGAAACGCGCAGAGTGAGTAAGCTGTTGTCGCGAATAGAAGGTTCGCCCCTGCGCAGTGCGGACCAAAGAACTGCAATGCCGATGATTGCGACGAGTAAAAGAGCGCCGAAAATGCCGAGTATTATTAAGACTGTCTTTCGTGTTCCTGACATAGTTTATCCTCGTTATTAAATGTGAGTACGCAGAGATTTGAGAAAAGGTTTAGCCACAGATTACGCGGATTTGACGATCCATCCGCCACCGACAACTTCATCACCGCGATAAAACACCGATGCCTGGCCAGGCGTGATTGCACGCTGCGGTTCATCAAAGACGATGCGGGCGCGCTGATCTTCGAGTGGAGTAATCAAGGCCGCTGCGGCGGTGTGACGGTAACGCACACGCACCTCGGCGCGCACCGGTTCCGCCGGATCGTCAAAAGCAATCCAGTTGACGCGCGCCACCGTGAGCTCGTTACTCAACAACTCTTCCGCTGGTCCAGCAGTCACGCGATTCTTTTCCGCATCGATCGAGATCACATACAACGGCCGCTCGCCGGCGATCCCGATGCCGCGACGCTGCCCAACGGTGTAGCGATGAATTCCCTCATGACGTCCAATTACTTTCCCGGCAGCGTTGACAATCTCACCCGCGCCCGGCAAACGTTCGGTCGCATTCTCCGCTTCGAGATAGCGATCGATAAAGCCTGCATAATCGCCGTCGGGCACGAAGCAGATCTCCTGCGATTCCTTCTTCTCCGAAACGCCGGCGAGACCATGTTGCCGCGCCGCATCGCGAGCTTCGGGTTTTGACATCTCGCCGAGCGGGAAAAGCGCACGCGACAATTGCGCCTGCGTCAGTTCCCAGAGGAAGTACGACTGATCCTTCTGCTGATTCTTGCCGCGCAACAATTTGTAACGGTTAGTTGCCGGATCAAACTCGACGCGCGCGTAGTGTCCGGTGGCAACTTTCTCACAACCCAGACTCACCGCCAGTCGATCGAGCGAAGCAAACTTCAAACGGCTGTTGCACGTGACGCACGGAATCGGCGTCTCACCGCTGAGATAACTCGTTACGAACGGTTCGACCACCTCGCGTTCGAAATCACGTTCGAGATTCAACACGTAAAACGGAAACCCCAGCTCTTCAGCGACGCGACGCGCGTCGTAAACATCGTCAAGCGAACAACAACGCGAAGGCAGCGGGTCGCCATTCTCGTCTACATTGATACCGCGCCGCTGATCCCACAGTTGCATCGTGAAGCCGACCAGCTCATGCCCCTGCTCCTTGAGAATTGCCGCAGCCGCGGAAGAATCCACCCCACCACTCATTGCTACCGCGATCTTCATGCTTAAACTGCCTTTGGTACCTCTCTGCTCGAATGTTAAGATGCCGTTCTTCTCTGTGCAAACTGTGAACTAAGATGACTGAAAGCGCAATCCAGGATTATCGAGTCGCCACTGAACCCTATTACCTTCCGGTCGGGCGCGAGGTCGAACTCTTCGAAGCGGCTCATTCCGCACGTCTTCCGGTGATTCTCAAAGGGCCAACCGGCTGCGGTAAAACTCGGTTTGTCGAGCACATGGCGTGGCGGCTGGAACGACCGCTAATCACGGTCGCGTGTCACGAAGATCTTTCGTCAACTGACCTCGTCGGACGTTTCCTGCTCGAAGGTGAGGAGACGATCTGGCACGATGGCCCGCTCACTTCTGCTGTCCGAAACGGCGCGATCTGCTACCTGGACGAGGTGGTCGAAGCGCGCAAAGATACGGTCGTGATCATTCACCCGTTGACCGATCACCGTCGCCGGCTTCCAATCGAAAAATTGGGCACGATAGTCGAGGCGCCAACGGATTTTATGCTCGTCGTCTCGTACAATCCCGGTTATCAGTCGATACTGAAAGATTTGAAACAGTCGACGCGACAACGGTTTGTCGCGATCGAGTTTGACTATCCGCCGCCGGAGATGGAAGCCGAGATCGTCGCGCGTGAAGGTGGTGTGGATGAAGGCACGGCGCGCGACCTGGTTTTAATCGGACAGAAGGTGCGCAACCTTCGTGGTCATGGTCTCGAAGAAGGTGTTTCGACGCGGCTGTTAATCTATGCTGCCCAACTGATCGCGCTCGGCATTCCTCCAGTCGATGCCGCCGACGTAGCGATGTGCTCGCCTATCACTGACGATCGCGAACTGCAACGCAGCATCCGCGAGATCGTCACCACCGTGATCTAAAGTAGTGTTCCACACAAAGGCACAAAGGAAGACACAAAGCCACAAACAAGAATGTCAAATGACAAGCTACCTTTGTGCCTTGTGTTTTATCTTTTGTGCCTTTGTGTGAAAAATATTAAGCATGGCTGGCCCTGAAGAACCTCAATCTGCTGAGCGCCAATCGTTTCTGGAGCTGACGCGCAGTATCAGCAGCTTGCCGTTGGACCAAACGGCGGCGGTGCTCGAAACGAGTGCGGCCATCGCTGCGATATCACTGCGCGCGGGCATCGAGTTTCTACGCGCGGCGCCTGCGGCCGCACAGATCTTACAGCCTGCCGAGTTGCGTTCCTGGGGCGAGATGGGCCGGCGTTTGGCAATGGCTGATTATGAATCCGCGATCGCATTCTTCACCGAAGGCGTTGAACCACTCCGCACCGTCACGCCCGAACTACGACCCGCCGTCCTCCTCTTGTGCACGCGACAGATGGTTCTCTCAACCGTTATCGGTCGAGAAAGTCTGCGCTCGGTTCCGTCTCTCAGCGCCGAGATCAATGACGACGCACTGCTCGGTCCGGTAATCGACATCGCCACGGAAATTGCGCGTCGTTCCGCAAAACACAGTGCCGAGTTTCTCAACGCGAGCGCCAGCGTCGCGCGCGAGCTCAAGAGTTTTCATAACGAAGGCATAACGGCTGCGGCGCTTGCTTTAGCCGCTGCTTTCGCAACTCGAGCCGGTGGCATCGCCGCGGATGCATGGGCTGTGATTCCGGAAAGTTTGGCCCAACTCTCAGCCACAGATGCGATACGTCTACTCACCGCCGCCAACGACTTTCTCGAACGCGGCGGTGGCGCCGCCCTTCACATTCTCATCGCCGGCGGCGAGATCCTGAGGCGCGCGCCGGAGATCCTGGACGAATGGATCGCGCTGCTTTGGGTGGTTGCAACGCACGGCAACGCGAGCCTCGTGGCTTTCGTTCGCAGCAGTCCGGGATTTATTCGACTCCTGAACGCCGACGCGAATCGTGCCGCGGCAATCGAACTTTCGCGACGCGTTCTCGCGCTGACGAAAGAGATCGCGGTGGTCGATGCTGAAGCGGCATTGGCTTGCTTCCGCTCGAGTGCGCGAGCGTTGCGGAGTGTGTCGATAGAACAGTTTGAGACGTGGGCACGCCGCGGGCTAACGTCCGGACGAGCTGATGCACGCGCACGGCGCAGTTACTTTTCACTGGAAACGCGTGGTAGTTACGAAGCGTTGCTCAGCGGCAGCGCGGGTCTCGGGCTCGACACAGTCCAGCATCTACTGCGCTTGTACGTTGAAGCACTCACCGGACGCGAAGTGGAGATTGCGCCGCTCGCCGCTGTACCTGACGAAGCTCGCATCGACGATGGCCGCACGATTCACCTGCCTTCGCTCGTCAATGAGTTTGGTGATGACGATCTCGATTTCCGGCTCTACAAGGTGCTGGCCGCTCACGCTGCCGGACAGATCGAGTTTGGCACATATGAACGCGGCGGCATGTTGCCTGTGGCCTATTCGGCGATCGCGGCGAGATATTCACCGGAGAATGTCGATGCGCTCGATGCTTTTGCACTCGCCGATGAGATTGTTCAGTTACGTGAGACTGAAGTCACACAGCCCGACACAAAGCCACCTGAAGATCTCGGTTATCGCGAGGTGCTGAAGGTTTTTCCGATGCCGCAACTCGCGCGTCGAGTGTTTGGAACGCTCGAAAACGGCCGCATCGATCGCAGCTTACGGCGCGCGTATCGTGGTCTGAGTCGCGACCTCGACTTGATCCGCCAGCATCTCGGTCGCAGCCGTCCCAGGATTATGGAACTGCCCGGTTCGCTCGTACCGTTCGAGTTGCTGTTTCAGATCACGATGCTCGGCGGCGCGCGCGAAGACGCGAGGCTCGCTTACGGCCAGATCGTTTCGGAAATCGAAACAATCGTCGGGGAATATCTCTCGCGCGATGCTACCACGGTCGCTGACACGTTGATGGCCACGAGTCGTGTTTACGATCTCTTTCAATCCGTCATACCGGTCGATGATTCCGTGCAACAGGTCGAGGTGCCTGAAGAAGAAGCTGAGTCAGACGACGATTCCGCGGCGGAACGAATGAAGCAACGGCAAGGCGAGCGAACGCCTGAACGCCGCGACGCGCGCGAGTTGTTCAACGCCTGGAACGATCCGTCACCGGAAGGCGACCCTGACGAACTCACCGGCGCGGAAGCGTGGTCGGATGCAGAGACACCCGAGCAAGGGCTGGCTGAAGGCGAAGTTGCTTACAACTACGACGAGTGGGATCGAGAGTTAACGGATCACCGGCTTGGCTGGTGTCGCGTCGTCGAGAAAAAAGTGAAACACGGCGATCGCCATTTCGTGGATCTTACGAAAGAGCGTCACAAGGGTGTTATCTCGTCCATACGACACCAGTTTCAACTGATGAAGCCGGAGAATCTCACGCGCGTTGCGAACGAGGTCGATGGCGAAGAGTTTGATCTAAACGCCGTGATTGACTTTGTAATCGATCGCCGCGCTGATGGCTATCAGTCTGAAAGGATTTACACGAAGCGGTTGCGGCGGCGACGCGACGTGGCAGTCTCATTTCTATTGGACCAGTCGTCATCGACCGCGCGCACGATCGGGCGTCATCCATTGCAACCCTACACGCGGCCTGGGCGGCGCATCATCGAGATTGAAAAAGAAGGTCTCGTGCTGATGAGTGAAGCACTCGAGGCGGTCGGAGATGTTTATTCGATCAATGGATTTACTTCCGAGGGTCGTCGCAACGTGAAGTTTTATGTCGTGAAAGACTTCAATGAGAAATACAACGAGGAAGTGAAGCAACGTATTGGCGGTATCACTTACCAGAACAACACGCGACTCGGGGCTGCGATCCGTCACGCGACCGCGAAACTCGCGAAGCAGGATGCGCGCACGCGTCTGTTGATCGTGCTTTCGGACGGACGGCCGTACGATCACGATTATGGTGACGCTCGCTACGCGCGCGAGGACACACGCGAAGCGCTGCGACAGGCGAAGAATGAGGGAATTACGCCTTTCTGTATAACGATCGATCGCGAATCGGAAGCGGAGTTGCGGGATCTTTATGGTGAAGTCGGGTATACGATTATCGACGATGTGCTATCGCTTCCAGAGCGACTACCGGGCATTTATCGCCGGCTAACTACGTAACACGGATGACGCGGATTTAGGCGGATTTACCCCAGCCGCCGCCGCCGGGCGTCTCGATACGGATTCGATCACCTGGTTTCAGATCGTATGAGCCTTTGCCGGGCACCTCTCGATCGTTGATCTGATTGCGGCCGGTCGCGCCGTCCTCGCCTCCAAACAATCCGTATGGTCCATGTTTGCGGCGATCGCATAACAATGACATGCGCGACGGCACGAGTGTTTCAATCTCGCGTACGACGCCATCGCCGCCACGCCGCTTTCCGGCGCCACCCGAATCTTTACGCAGCCGATACTCACGCACACGAAGCGGATACGCGTACTCGAGCGCTTCGGCCGGCGTGTTCAAACTGTTCGTCATGTGCGTGTGAACGCCACTCATGCCGTCAGCACCCGGACGCGCGCCCATGCCGCCCGCTACTGTCTCGTAGTAAGAAAACTCCGTGTCGATGCCGCCCATGGTCAGATTGTTCATCGTGCCCTGGCTGGCCGCCGGTATTCGGTCCGGCAAAGCCTGCGCCAACGCCTTGAACACTACGTCGACGATGCGCTGCGACGTTTCCACATTGCCGCCCGCGACTGACGCGGGCGGGTTGGCATTTACAACCGTTCCGCGGGGCGCGATCACTTCGATTGGCTCAACGAGTCCGGCACTCGCGGGCACTTCGCCGCCAATCAAACATCGAAAGACATAGGAAACCGCAGAGACTGTGATCGCTTCGACGGCGTTGATCGGACCAGCAACCTGCGGCGCGCTGCCGCTGAAGTCCACGACTGCCCGTTCACCTTTGATTTCTACGCGCACTCGAATCGGAACCGCGCAATCCTCTACACCATCGTCGTCCAACGCGTCTTCCGCTTCGTACGTGCCATCGGAAATCGAAGCAATCGTGTGTCGCATCAGCCGCGCCGAGTAGTTGATCAGTTGCGTCGCGTATTCAGTAGCCTCACGTTCGCCGCGCCGTTCGATGATTTCGAGCAGACGCGCGGCGCCGGTCTTCAACGATCCGATCTGCGCGTCGAAGTCGCCGCGACGTTCGACGTTGCCGCGAACGTTCGCGAGCAGCAAACGCATCGTGTCGCGATCGAGCGCGCCGCCGCGAACGAGACGAATGGGCGGAATGCGTAGTCCTTCTCCGTAGATGTCAGTCGCGAGGCCCATCGAGCCGGGAGTGGCGCCGCCGATGTCTGCATGGTGTGCGCGATTCGCGACGTAAAAGAGAATTCGTTTTTTGATCGCGACGGGCATCACGAGCGTCACGTCCGGCAGATGCGTGCCGCCGGCGAACGGATCGTTGAGGGCAACAACGTCTCCCGGCGCGATATCGACTTCAGCCAGCGCGGCGGCAACAGCCATCGGCATCGATCCGAGATGCACCGGCATGTGATCGCCCTGGGCGATCACGCGCCCGTTCGCCTCGAAGACGGCGCACGAATAGTCGCGTCGCTCTTTGATGTTTGGCGAAAACGCGGTGCGGCGCAGCGCGACACCCATCTCTTCCGCTACCGAAGTAAAGAGCGCGCGATAAATCTCGAGCGTCGTTGGATCGAATCGATCTTTCATCAGCCAACCGTTATTAGGATATTCCCAAAGCTATCAACCCGTGCTTTCGAATCCGCGTCAATCAGTGTCGTCGCTGAATACTCAGTCACGATGCACGGCGTTTTTAGTCTTGTTCCGGCGCGGAGTTCTTCTCGTCGATAGATATTGCCATGCGATCTGCTCTTGCCTGTTTCGATCTTTCTTTGCGCGAGCTTTTCCACGATGCCAAACGATCGCAGGCGCGCGCTGACGATTTCGATCTCGCTCTGCTCCTGTGCATAACCGTAGCGCTCGCGGTGCACGCGATGAAAAGCGGCGGCTAGATCGCCGGTCGTGTCTCTCACTTCCAGTTCGAACGACTGCCCGCGATAACGCATGGCGAGGGAACGCTCGTGCCGTTGTCTTGAACGCGGAAAGCCCTCGCCGCGCAACACCTTCGTCGCTTCCGTTTCCATTTCAGCGAAGACTTTCGCGAGCTTTGTCGTTTCTTTTGATCCGTAAGTGAACATCACGGTGCGACTTTGGTCCTTGATCACATCAGCAACGAGCACGCCGACAGCCGAAAGCGCTCCGGGCGCGGTAGGCACGATCACCATCGGGATTCGCAGCGCGCGCGCAAGTTCAATCGCATGCAGACCACCCGCGCCGCCGAACGGCAAAAGCGCAAATTGTCGTGGGTCGTGCCCGCGCTCGACTGAGATGTGCCGCAGCGCGCGTTCCATGTTTGCATTTGCAACCGCCAGGACTCCTTCGGCCGCAGCGTTGATGCTGGTTCGTTTGCCTGACACACGGCTCAAGTCGTTCGCAAGATTCGAAATCGCATCACGAGCGCGTTTTTCGTCGAGCTTGAACTCACCGCCCAACAGACCCGCGCCGCCAAAATGGCCCAGCACAACGTGCGCATCCGTAACGGTCGGCAAGTTCGAACGGCCATAGCACGCTGGTCCAGGATCGGCGCCCGCCGACTCCGGGCCAACGCGCAACGAACCACCTTCGTCGACCCGCGCGATCGATCCGCCGCCGGCGCCGACGGTGTGAATGTCCATCACGGAGACTGCCACCGGCAAACCGGCGACGGTGGCTTCGTTCGTGGTACGGATGGCGCCGCTATCGCAGAGCGCCACATCCGTTGAAGTGCCGCCCATGTCAAACGTGATCACGTTTTTAATTCCCGCGGATTGAGCTGCTCGCAGCGCACCGACAACGCCGCCCGAAGGACCGGAAAGAATCGTTCGCACCGGCTCGACCGCAGCCACTTCAGCGGATATGCTGCCGCCTGACGATTGCATCACGCGCAGTTTGGTCGTAGACAAACGGTTCAAATACCGGCCCATCAACGGTTGCAGGTAAGCGTTGATGACGACTGTCGAAGTGCGCTCGTATTCGCGGTATTCGGGAAGAATGCGACTCGAGATCGATAATGGCACACCGAGTGGCGCTAGCGCTGAAGCAATACGTTCCTCATGCTCGGGATGAAGAAAAGAAAACAAGAGCGAGATCGCTACTGCTTCCACGCCCGCGCGCTTCACTTTTTGGACCAACGCGTCCAGTTCGCGTTCATCGAGAGGCTCGATAACTTCGCCCGAAGCAACAACGCGCTCGCGCACTCCCAATCTAAGGTCATCTTCTACCAAAGGCGCGCTCTTAACGGCGTTCAGGTTGTAAAGCTCAGGTCGGGCCTGCCGACCAATCACCAGCACATCCTCGAACCTGCTCGTCGTAACCAACGCGATACGCGCACCGCGTCGCTGCAACAGCGCGTTCGTGCCGACGGTCGTGCCGTGGACCACCTCGAGTCGATCGAGCGGCGCGCCTGTTTCCGCGCAGATGCGATCGAGTCCCTGGCGAATAGCTAACGAAGGATCGGAAGGAGTCGAGGGAAGTTTGAAGAGTGTTAAGCGCCCGTCACGTTCAAAGACGAAATCCGTAAACGTGCCGCCGGTGTCGACACCGATGCGTATGAGTTGTCTACTGGCCAACCGTTACCCAACACCCACTTTCATTCGAAGCGCGCAGTGCGTCCAGCACGACTTGCACTCGATAGCCGTCTTCAAAACTCGCGGCGTCTTTTACGGTTGTTCTTCCGGCTCGCATGATTTCGACGATAGCGACTGCGAACGCGGTAAAGCCTCTGGACCAACTGGAGTCGCGCATTCCGTGGGCCATGTGGTCCTGCTCCACCTGGACCGGACGCCACGTGCCAGACCCGGCCGGTGAAAGCCACAGTTCGCCTGTCTCTTCGACCATCAACGCGCCCTTAGTGCCGTAGATCTCCAGCCGGTTCTCATACTTTCCTGATTCGACTACCGAGATCGAAGCCGCGCCGGTCGCGTCCTGCGTGTGTGGACCACCACCGAACCGGAACAAAAGTTTTGCCTCGTCGTCCGTCGTCACCGCGCGCATGCCGCCGCTGGTTTTGTCGGGACGTTGCTTGATGTGAGTCGATAACATTCCGAGTGCGTGGGTCACTTCAGTGCTCAGCATCCAGCGGAAGGAATCGACCACATGCGAGCCGATGGCGCCCAGAGCGCCGCCACCCATTGCGGCATCGGACCACCAGTCCCATGCACGGTCCGCGAGACCGCGATAGTCGGAGCGAAAAACATAATTGCAATGACGCACGGATCCGATCGCGCCGCTTTGCAACATGCCGCGCATCACGCGACGGCTGTTCAGGAAACGCAACTCGTGATCGACCAGCGCGAGCACGCCGGCGGCGTTCGCTTTCTCAACCATGCGCGCTGCTTCATCAGCATTCAGCGCCATCGGTTTTTCGCAGAGTACGGCTTTGCGTTCAGCGAGCGCGGCGAGAGTGATTTCCATGTGAGTGGATGGCGGAGTGACGATGCTGACGAGATCGACGTCTTTGTGGGCTACGAGTTCCTGCCAATCGGACGCAACGTGCTCAATTCCGAATTCTTTTGCGACTGCTTCGGCCCGTTCTCGATGACGACTCGCAATCGCGACGACCTTCGCGCCCATACAATCGCGAAACCCCGGGATTTGGGTCGTGCGGGCAAACCCCGTCCCGACAATTCCGATTCCGACCGGTGACTTCTTCATGGCCTATTATTTAGCCACAGATTACAGAGATTGCACAGATCTGATTTTAGCTTTCGCGACCGGCGAGGCGCGCCACCATGGTCACGAGTTGAGTTGCCCCAATCGGTTTGGCGATGTGCATCTGATAGCCCGCCGCGAGCGCCTGACGGCGATCGATGTCGCGGGCGTAGGCACTCAACGCCGCCGCAGGCGTTTCGCCGCCTTTTTCGCGTGGCAGTGAACGCACTTTGCCGATGAAGCTGTAGCCGTCCTCGTCAGGCATCGCGATGTCGCTGAGAATCACGTCCGGCTTCCACTCCAACAACGTCGCGAGGGCTTCACTGGCCGAGTGGCAGGCCGTCACTTCAGCGCCGGTGCGCGTCATCACGGTGCTGATGATCTCGCGTGCTTCGGCTTCGTCGTCCACCAGCAACACCCGGAGACCTTCGAGTGAATGATTTTCCAGGCCGTTCGTCTCGCTATGCGGCATCGTGAATGGTTCGACACGTTCAGCCAGAAGTGGAAAAGTCGCTGAGAAAGTGGCTCCTTTGTTTAGTCCATCGCTTTGTGCCGAAACGGTGCCGCCGTGAAGTTCTACGAGATGTCTCACGATCGCGAGGCCGAGTCCGAGGCCGCCAAAACTGCGCGTCGTTGAACTGTCGGCCTGTAAAAATCGATCGAAGACGCGTGGCAAAAACTCCGGCTCGATTCCCTGGCCCGTATCCTTCACCGTTACGCATGCATTCGCGCCATCCTGCTCGACTCGAACACAGATCTTGCCGCCGTGTGGCGTGAATTTGACGGCGTTTGATAACAGATTCCAGATGATCTGGTGCAGGCGAGCGGAGTCGGCAGAAATCGCGCCGAGGCCGGGTTCGGCCCAGTAATCAAGCGAGATGGCTTTCGCGTCAGCGGCCGGACGAACCACGTTGATCGCCGCCCGTGTCACCGAGGTGATATCCAAAGGCCTGACTTCGAGGTTGAGCTTGCCGGAAACAATTCGCGACACGTCGAGGAGGTCATCAATCAACTGGGCCTGCACACGAGCGTTGCGATCGATCGCTTCCAGTCCCTGGTTCAACACCTTCTCATCACGTTTCGCTTCGCGCAGCACGCTGGACCACCCGAGCAGCGAAGTTAAAGGCGTCCGCAATTCGTGAGAAAGAGTTGCGAGAAACTCGTCTTTGATTCGATTGGCTGCTTCGGCTTCGGAGCGTGCGCGTTCAGCGCGAAGCAACAACTGACCACGCGCTTCTTCGGAACGTTGTAGTTCGGTGATGTATTTCGAGAGTTCCTCAACGTGCAGCCGCGCTGCTTCAGTCTGTTCGATCGATGCTTCGATGTTCTTGAGGTAAGTCTGATAGGTGAAGCAGATGATGAATATTATCGGCGCGGTCGCAATAATCGCGTAAAAGCCGTTTCTTGCGATCAGGATGGCGATAATGCCGGCGGCGGACGCGCCTGCGAAATACGTCACCGACGTCCAGAGATAATAAGTACGCCAGGTATTCCAGGTTGACTCATTGAGCTTATTTGCTTTCTCGATGGCGATCAGCGTGGTGTTGGCAATGTATTGGACCAGGGCCATCACACAGATCAGAATAAAGAAGTCGGATGTAAACCCTTTCCTGATGTCGACGGGGAAGCCAAACCTCCAAAATACAACCGCAACAGTAAAAAAGGTGGAAGTCGCGAGGATGGCGGAGTTGAAAAGGATCGTACGCGGTTTTTTGCTGATGATCAGCGTGGCTGTGATCCCTTCGAGCGCCGAAACCACGATCGCGGCCGAACCGCCGTAAAGCAGTAAAGTCAGAAAAATAAATGTATCGGCGACAGTGATACGACCGCTGACGCGAGGGATCCTGATCGCGATCAGCGAACTTGCCATTACCATCAGGCAGAGAAAAACGAAAGGCGCGTCCAGATGAGTGAAGCGTAGTTGATAAATCGCTCCAAGCACGATCGCTGCTCCCGCGATTACCAGCGACCACATGTAGACTTGCCCAAACTGAGCTCGATTAATATCCACTTCTGCCGCACTCATTGTTTTTACCCTCGTATTGCAGATTACACGGATCACACAGATCGCCCTGCGGGGATCTGTGTGATTAGTGCAACCTGTGTAATTTGTGAATGCAGGTCAATAGCTTAAGCAGTCGTCGCCATCGTCCGCTGCCGCCGCCATCGCTGAACTATCGTCTCCGCTAAGCATTGCTGACTGCGCGCTGGCCACGAGGTCGCCAGTAATCACGCCGTCGCCGGTGATAACTCCATCGCCGGTAATCACCCCATCACTCAACCAACCACCTTCCGACAAGAGATCCTGGAACAGCAGATTTGCTGCCAGGAAAGCAGAACCATCGCCGGTGATCACGCCATCGCCGGTAATCACACCGTCTGAAAAGTATGAGCTATCGCCTGCAATTACACCGTCGCCGGTGATCACGCCACTGC
>JBKPJP010000114.1:0-11810 GCA_046730735.1 Acidobacteriota bacterium
GGATTTCGGTCCGCTACGACCTCCGGGTAGGTCGCTCGATCCGGTCGGCAACGGCTGGGCTAGATGAATGATCGCCACTTCGATTAATCGAAGTACAGAATTCGGCTTACAGACCTGTTCCGTATTTGCAGGGTAAAAAACTCCCCGACGGGATTAAAGAGGCGGATAGATGGCTAATCGCAAAGGCGTTTTTATAGGCGCATACGTTCCTAACCACCTGAAGGAATCACTTCGTCGCCGCGCGGCCGCCGAGCACCGCACGCTCTCACAGGAGATCACGCGCATTCTCGAAGAGGCTGTACATGGTCGTGGTCTGCCGCCGGGAAGTCTCGATCGTCGCACCAGGGACTCACAACCTCGCCGGCGCGCTTCTGACCCGCAGCCTCGACGTCGAGCTCAGGATGAGCCGTATGCTGGTGGTGGGAATAGCGAGCGCAGTTAATGAAATACCTGATCATTGCGGTGCTGGTCAGCATTATCTTCGTGCTGGTTTACGCGCGCGTGCGTCCGTACCTCAAGTTGATTCAGAAGGTCATGCAGTCGTTCAACGTGGTGACGGACATCAACACGTCCACCGCGTCTAAACAAAAGACGCCCTCTCGCAACCAACTGGTTCGCTGCGACCGCTGCGGTGCTTTTATCCCTGCCGAACGGGCGCTGAGTTTGAATTCAGGGCTGGCTAACTTCTGTTCAACGGAGTGTATGGAGAAGGAGCCGGCTTCAAGTAAGCGCAAGATAGCCGGATAAGAATTTCACGCAAAGGCGCAAAGGAAGACGCAAAGCCGCAAAGAGAATCGGGTTACTCTGCGCCTTTGCATCTTCCTTTGTGCCTTTGTGTGAAACTAAGCGCGCGCCGCCTCACGAATCCCACGGTCAGTGTCGGTGAACCACAAGACTATCAACCCCACGACAAAGAAGAAGATTAGCGATAGCAACGCAAGCCGGTAAGATCCGGTGCGGGCGATGACGATGCTGAAGAGTAGCGGGCCCATCCACGATGTCCCGCGTTCGGAGACTTCATAAAGTCCGAAGAACGACGCTTCCTTGCCCGGTGGGATCATTCGTGAGAAGAGCGATCGGGAAAGCGCCTGCGAGCCACCGAGAACAATCGCAATCACTGCCGCCATCACCCACGCTTCCGGCACGCTATTCAGAAACTGATACGCGTAGATCACGATACCCGCCCAGATCACGAGCGACACGATGATCGCGTTCTTCGTCTTGATGAGATAAGCGAGCCGTTCGAAGATGAGCGCGCCCGCGACAGCCACAAACTGGACCATCAGGAAGATCTCCAACAGGAAAACGGGATTCCCGCCCGGAAACAGTTCCTGTTCGAGGAAAGCACTCGCCGCAAAGATCACCGTCTGAATACCGTCGTTGTAGATCAAGTATCCGAGCAGGTAGCGTGCTGTCAGCGGCAGTCGTCGCAGTTCTTTGAAGGTGTCAACAATCTCTTTAAAGCCGGCTGTTATGTAACTCTGACCCGGCGGCAGAGTCTTCTTCTTCGGCCGCGACTTCAGCAAGTAAAAGCTGATGATCGCAAACCCGCCCCACCAAACACCTGCCGACAAAAGCGACAGACGCACCGCAAAACCAGCGGATATGCCCAACTGCTCCGCGCGCAGTACCAGCAAAAGATTCAAAACCAGTAGAATCGCGCCGCCCAGATAACCGTACGCAAACCCGCGGCTCGACACTTTGTCCGCCTGATCTTCGGTCGTGATGTCCGGTAGAAACGCATTGTAAAAAACTATCGATGCGCCGAATCCGACATTTGCGATGATGAATAGCAACCCGCCGAGCAGGTATAGATTGCCTTGAACAAAGAACAGCAGGCAGTTGGCGATGACGGCGATGTAACAAAACAAAGCCATCAGACGCTTCTTCAGATCGGAGTAATCGCCGAGGGCGCCGAGGATCGGTAACACAAACACCTGCGCGCCTACAGAGATCGAAACACACAACGTCGGCAAAGACTTCGCCGTGACCGCGCCGAGTGGTCCAAGATTCAACACTACGCCATTCTCGCCGACAGCAGCCTGGGCCAGCCGCGTCAGGTACGGACTGAAGAGCGCGCCCACCACTGTCGTATAAAAAGCGGAGTTGGCCCAGTCGTACATCTTCCAGCCGAAGAGTTCGCGGGGATTGTTTTTATCGCTGTGAGAGGTAACGCCTACTTCACTCGGTATTGTCGTCGTCATGAAGGAGACCGCGCTCGCGATACAGATTGAGCTTGTTATGAAGAGTCTTCAGGCTGATGCCCAGCAACTCGGCCGCACGGGTCTTGTTATTCCTGGTCTTTTGCAGGGTGCGCATGATCATCTGTCGCTCGCATTCCTCGAGCGGCGTGCCGACCGGCAGCGAGAGTGTGTCTTCGTTGCGCAAACGTTCGCGTTGTTCGATTGGATAAGGAGCGAAATGATGACGTTCAATCTGTGGTCCGGAACAGATGATCACGGCCCGCTCGATCACGTTGCGAAGTTCGCGAACATTACCGGGCCACGAATGAAACTGGAGCGCTTCGAGTGCTGCTGAACTAAGAAACCGCGCCGGTCGTCCGTGTCGTTCAGCGAGTTGCGTGACGAGGTGCTGCGCGAGTACCGGCAAGTCTTCTTTTCGCTCGCGCAGCGACGGGAGATGAATGCCGAAGACGTTGAGACGGTAAAGCAGATCGTCGCGTAGTTTACCTTCGGAGACAGCCTGTTGAGGTTGACGATTCGTGGCGGCAAGCAAACGAACGTCAACTTCAATCTCTTTGCGGCTGCCGAGCCGCCTTACCGCGCGCTCTTCAATCACTCGCAGCAGCTTCGCTTGCAGCAACGCGGGCATCTCGCCGATTTCATCGAGTAACAACGTGCCCTTGTCCGCCAGTTCAAAACATCCCTGGCGACGCGTTGCCGCGCCGGTGAACGCGCCTTTTTCGTGTCCGAACAGTTCCGATTCCATCAGCGACTCGGGAATCGCGGAACAGTTGATCGCGACGAATGGTTTGTCGTGGCGCGGGCTCATCTTGTGAATTGTCCGCGCGACAAGTTCCTTCCCGGTGCCCGATTCGCCGGTGATCAAGACGGAGGCTGAAGACGGCGCGACCTGCTCGATCAGAAAATAGATCTTCCGGATCGACTCTGACTTCCCGACTAGCTCACCGTAAATGCTTCGATCTTGATCAATCGAGGTAGACATCCGCGCCAGTGTAGCACAGTAAATCTGCGGCTTATTTCGAAAAGTAATCCGCGATTGACTGGGCCAGATCCGCGCTCGTGAATGTCGCTGGTTGGATGTCAACGCGTAAACCGTATTCGGCTGCGGCCGTGGCGGTGACTGATCCGATACACGCGATTGCGAGACCGGGTAGCACTTTTCCGAGGTCGTGGGTGTCGAAGAGTTTCGCGAGGTTTTTGATGGTGGAGGGACTGGTGAAGGCGATGCAGTCGCCGCTGCCGGCCAACATGGCGCTCAGTTTTCCGCGATCGAGGTTTTCAGGCAGCACGGTCTGATACGAGGGCACCACATCGACGCGCGCGCCGGCGTCTTCCAGTGCCTTAGGCAGGATCTCGCGACCGACTAGCGCACGCGGCAAGAGAATGTTCAGGCCGCGCAGGTGTTCGCCGCCGCCGACAAACTCGCTCAATGTCGCGAACACGCCTTCCGCAGTGGATTGCGAAGGAACGATATCGACGTGAACGTGTGCTTCGTGAAGTTTATCGGCGGTGCGTTGGCCGATCGCGCAGACTCGAATCTCGTCGAGATCTTCGATCTTCAAATCGCGGGCTAATAATCGCTTGATGAAAAACTCGACACCGTTGGTGCTGGTGAGAATGAGCCAGTCGTAGCCGTAAAGATGATCGATGGCTTCGTCGAGACGTTCGTAGTTGTCGAGCTCACGGATCTCGATGGTTGGGCATGCGATGACTTTAGCGCCGAAATCTTCGAGAAGTTTAGTGAGTTCTTCAGCCTGCGATGCGGCACGCGTGACAATGACCGTTCGTCCTTCGAGAGGTTGTTTCATGAGTACAAAAAATTTTCGCGCAAAGGCGCAAAGACGCAAAGCCTGCCGGGCTCCAAGTGAATTTCTTTGCGCTCTTCTTTGCGTCTTTGCGCCTTTGCGCGAAAATTTCTTCAGTGTTTTAGGAGCGAAGCGGCGCCGCGCTCGATCAACCTGGAGGCGAGGGAAGCGCCGATCTCTTCGGCCTTATCTGGAGGACCGGTCAATGAATCCTGCAGTCTCTTCGATCCATCCGGCCGCGCAACAAGACCATCGAGCTTCAGCAACTCGCCTTCGAAACGCGCGTGCGCCGCAATCGGTAACTGGCAACCGCCACCCAAGCCGCGCAGAAACGCACGCTCCGCCAAACATGCAATACGCGTTTCATGATGGTCCAATCTTCGCGTTGCCTCGACTGCGAATTCATCGTCACTTCGCGTCTCAATTGCAATCGCCCCCTGGCCCACCGCGGGCAACATGTGACTAATCGGAATCCTCAACGAGATACGATCCTGCAAACCAAGCCGCACTAAACCTGCTGACGCGAGAATCACCGCGTCGTACTGACCTTCATCGAGCTTTCGAATCCTTGTGTCAACGTTCCCACGCAGATCTTTGATCACGAGATCGTCGCGCCAGCATCTAAGCTGCGCGAGCCGGCGCTGACTCGACGTACCCACTGTCGCGCCACGCGGCAAATTCCCGAGCGCGGTCGCATCAAACTCTGAACCAGCGGCAAGCACCAGCGCATCGCGCGGATCTTCACGCTCACAGATCGCAGTAATCGACAACCCCTCCGCAAGTATCGTCGGCAAATCCTTGAGCGAATGAACTGCGATGTCGATGCGACCATCGAGCAGCGCATCCTCGAGCTCTTTCGTAAAAACGCCCTTACCTCCGATCACTGACAAGGGATCGTTCTTCACGTCGCCGGTAGTTTTTATGATTTCAATGCGAACGTCGAAACCGACGAGGCGGTCGCGCGCTTGTTCAGCCTGCCAGAGGGCGAGTTTCGAACCGCGCGAACCGATTACGAGTTGTCGAGACATTCGTCGCTCACTCCTCGAAGGGACCTTTCGGCAATTCCATCGGTTCGGGCTCGCTGGTCTCGTAGATGCGACGCATCTGGTTGAGGATGGGATGAGAGATCTTTTTGACGGTTGACATGAGCAACGACTCGATCGCGGCTTCCTGTTCCGGTGTCAGTGGTCCAAGTCGCTTGCGCTGGCGCGCCAGTTCCTCACGCGCGATATCGTGCATGTTTTGCTGCATGGCGCCGATGCTTGGTCCAAAGTCCATCAAGCGCAGCTTCTGCTGAAACTGCATGACTTCCGACTGCACGATCAGTTCGGCACGCTCTGCCTCACGTTCACGCTCGCGGATGTTAGAGGTGATAACCGATTCGAGGTCGTCGATATCGAAGAGAAAGACATTCTTAATTTTGCTGACTGCCGGCTCGATGTTGCGCGGCACGCTGATATCGATAAAGCAGGTCGGACGATTACGCCGGCGCTCGAGTGCTTTCCGTGCGCGCTCGGCGGTGACGACGTAATCCGGCGCGCCCGTCGAGCAGATCACCACGTCGGCTTCAGCGAGATGCTGGTCCATCTGATCGAGCGAAACTGTTGTTGCGCCAAACTCTCTAGCGAGCTGTTGTGCGGTCGCTTCGGTGCGATTTGCGATGATGACGCGTGCGGCGCCTGCATTCACAAGATGGCGCGCCGAGAGTTCCGCCATTTCCCCCGCGCCGATGAGCATCACAGTGCAGCCTTTGAGTTCGCCGAAGATCTTTTTGCCGAGCTCGACCGCCATATAGCTGATCGAGACGGCGCTGCTCGCGATGCCGGTTTCATTTCTGACTCGTTTGGCGACTTTGAACGTGTGATGGACCAGGCGATTCAGCACGCGACCGACTGTTCCGGCCTGGACTCCGAGCGCGTACGCGTGACGTACCTGGCCCAGAATCTGCGGCTCGCCAACCACCATCGAATCGAGCGACGAAGCAACGCGGAACAGGTGGCGCACGGCTTCTTCGTCGGTGTGGCTGTAGAGATGTGCCTCGAGAAAACCAGGCGGTAAATGACCGGACGTGTCGAGGAACTGTTGGATGCGTCCCGTGCCAAACTCGAGTTTATCGTTTGTGGTCGCGCTGAGGATCTCGACGCGGTTGCAGGTTGAAACGATTAGTCCTTCACGAACGACATCGCCATCGACGAGTTGGCGCAGGCCGATGGCGCACGCTTCGTCGCTGAAAGCGAGTCGCTCGCGGATTTCCACCGGAGCTGTCTTGTGATTGACTCCGACGAGAAGGATGGACATTTCGTTAACCCTGCGATTGCAGTTTCACGCAAAGGCGCAAAGGAAGACGCAAAGCCGCAAAGTTATTGCGCCTTAGCGTCTTCCTTTGCGCCTTTGCGTGAAAAATTCTTCATTATCCAAAAACGTGATAGCCACCGAGGAGACGGGCTCCAAAAAAGGTCAAAAGCACCAATGCAAATCCGACTACTCCCAGCCACGCAGCATTTCGTCCCCGCCAACTTGCCGACAAACGATAGAGAATCAGCACAAAATAAAGTAGCCACGTTAGTAACGCGAAAATTTCCTTGGGATCGTTGCGCCAATACCGGCCAAAACGTGTCGAGGACCAGATGACGCCGCTCACGATGCCGAGCGTCAGCAGTAATAAACCCAGGGCCGCCGCACTGGTGGCGAGTTCGTTAACTGTGGTCAGCGGCGGAAGACGGTGAAAGATCGCACCGAAAGTCTTGAGTTTGAGTTCACGCTCCTGGAGTAAGTACATCACGCTGGCCATAAAGGCAATGGCGAAGGCAGCGTACGCGAAGATCAAAAGAGTAGTGTGAATCGGAAACAACCAGGTCGCGGAAAATGTCGCCGGAGCGTTGGGCGACGTGCCGATCAGCAGGGCAACGAGTGTCAGCACGGATATCAGCGGCATGGTAAAAGCGCCGACTGCCTGTGTGCGGTACCGGTAGAGAACGACGCAATAAAGTGCCACGAGCGCCCAGGCGAGAAACGATAATGCTTCGCGTAACGAGAAGAGTGGATAATGGCCATCGATTACCCAATCGGCTACGAGAGCGCTGGTGTGCAGGATGAATCCGGCAGCAGTTGACCACTCCGCCACGCGTTGCAGAGAACGGCGTTTATTAATAAACGCCAGAATCGAGTGGATGGCGGCGATCAGATACGCCGCTACGGCTGCCAACAGTAAGGATCGCATCGCGGAAAAGACATTCTAAGCCACAAAAGGCACAAAGGGGAATTAGGTAGATTAAGTAGAACAAGTCAGGAAGAGGGGCTTGCCCCCGCTCTCACAATTCTCCCAACAGCGGGGGCAAGCCCCTCTTCCTGACTTGTTCTATCCAACGTCGCCTGAGTGTCTTTTGTGCTTTTGAGTGGTGTCGTGTAGAGTTGTTGCTGTCAAAAAGGGGAGTAGGTCACCCAAAATGGGTCCGGCCTGTCGTCAACACGGTTCCTGCGGGAACCCGGCAGCCGGGAAAAGCACTAGAGCTCAACGACCAAGACCTTTTGTCGCTTAAGTTCGAGCGCGAAAGGATGAGGTATGGTTGAGCTTTTTCCGTTTTCTGAATACTGGTGGTTCTATCTTTCATTTGTCGGCCTGGTAGTTTTACTGCTGGCGCTCGATCTCGGCGTCTTTCACCGTAAGGCGCACACCGTTGGTTTTCGTGAAGCCGCGACGTGGAGCGTCGTTTGGATCACGCTCTCGCTGCTCTTTAATCTCGCTCTCTACAACTTCGCATTGTGGAAGTTTCCACAAGACGCACGGCTCATGGCCATACCCGGTTTTGATCCGAGCGCCGCGGCGTGGCGCGTGTCGCTGGAATTTCTCACCGGCTACGTCATCGAGAAGTCGCTCTCGGTCGATAACATCTTCGTCTTCGTGATGGTGTTCTCTTACTTCTCCATTCCGGCGAAGTACCAGCATCGCGTTCTGTTTTACGGAATTCTCGGGGCACTGATCTTTCGCGGCATCTTCGTAGCACTCGGCGCCGCGTTGATGCAGTATCACTGGGTGGTGCTCGTCTTCGGTGTTTTTCTGATCTTTACCGGTCTCAAGATCCTCATCGCCAAAGAAAAAGAGATCAATCCTGAACGAAATTTTCTAATCAGGTTGTTGAAGCGCTTTATTCCGGTTACGCCAACGCTGCAAGGCGGAAAGTTCTTCACGCTCGAGAAAGGCCGGCGTTACGCGACGCCGCTGCTCATCGCGCTCCTCTTTCTTGAAGCGACTGACGTGATCTTCGCGGTCGACTCGGTGCCGGCGATCTTTGCGATTACTAACGAGCCGCTGATCGTTTTCACTTCAAACATCTTCGCGATTCTCGGACTGCGCGCACTCTTCTTCCTGCTGGCGGGCGCTGTAGACAAGTTCTACCTGCTCAAGTATGGACTTGGCGTCGTGCTAATCTTTGTCGGGTTGAAGATGGTCTGGCTCAATCAGCTCTTCGACGGCCACTTCCCGATCGTGTTGTCGCTGGGAATTATCCTCGGAGTAATTGCGTTGTCGGTGGTGTTGTCACTTGCGTTTCCGAAAAGGGAGTTAGCAACGTAACAAGGCCAATCCACATCGTAGCGTGGAGTTCTTCGCTTCAATAAAGTATAAATCCACAAGGTTTTCAGGAGGCTGGAATGCTTTTATCGCGTCGGGCCGTTCCCATTTTCCTCGTAGTAGCGATAGCACTGACTACGGCCTTTGCACAGACCCGGCCCGCGAGCCAGAAGCCGAATCCGCCAAAACCTTCGCCCACGCAGCAGCCGGACACGCCGGCGGAAGACCCTCAGGACGTCGAAACTCTCAAGACCGACACTGATCTCGTCACTGTCCCATTAATTGCCAACGACTCCAACGGTACGTACATCACCGATCTTCGCCAGGAGGAATTCACGATCCTCGAAGATGACGTGCCGCAGCAGATCGCTTTCTTCGGAAAAGTCGCGGCGCCGTTTCACGTCGTGCTGATGCTCGATACCAGCTCGAGCACGCAAGACAAGCTCCGGGAGATTCAACAAGCCGCGTTCACTTTCGTACAGCAGTTGCAGGACGCTGACCGAGTGAAGGTGATCTCATTTGACGACAAGGTAAACGACCTTAACGACTTCACCAGCAATCGAGAGATTCTGCGCTCCGCTATTTACAAGACAAAATCGGGACAGGGAACAAAGGTTTACGACGCAGTCGAACTCGCTCTGAATACGATTCGCAAAATCCGTGGTCGCAAGGCGATCGTGATTTTTACCGACGGAATGGATTGGCACAGCGATAACGCGACCTTTGATGGGACGTTGCGCGGCCTCGACGAAGAAGGCGTGGTGTTCTATCCGATTCGTTACGAAACGCGCGCCACGACCGAAAGACTCGCACGCGAACAATCATCGGGAGGCGGAGGCTCAGCGTTACCGACTATCGACGTAATCAGAAATCCGACACCCAGCGGCACGACTCCGACGACGTTTCCGAGTGACGATCCAATCCCCACTACAGGAACGACGCGAAGAACTGGTCCACTCGGACTTCCGCTTCCGGACGAGATAATGCGCCGTCGTCGCGAAGAAGAAGCACGTAGACGAGATCCTAATGGGATGCCGCCCGAGCGCCGAGATCCAAGCTCGTTGCCGGCGCCGGAAACTCGGCCCGCTCGCCGCAGGGATGAAGATGATTCGATCAAAGCCATGCTGGACCTCGCTTATTTTACGGCGGACAGTTATCTCAGAGCGTTGGCGGAAAAATCGGGCGGGCGATTGTTACGTGCTGACACGTTGAAGTCATTGCCTGATGCTTTTGGACAGATCGCAGCCGAACTCCGCACGCAATACATGCTCGGCTACTACCCACTCAACAAGGAACGCAATGAGCGTTACCGCAAGCTCAAGGTGACGACCACGCGCAAGCACGTCCTGATTCGTGCGCGCCCCGGTTACCTCGCGACCGCTGCAAAGTAAGCCACAAAAAGCACAAAACATTTCAAGTAAATTTTTTGAGCCTTTTATGCCTTTTTGTGGCCTCTTGCTGTGTGGCTTCACACATGTTACAAAAACCACTCATGCCTGATCGAGCCGAAGCCTGGGAATTGTTGTGTGAATACACAAAGGGCGATAGCCTGCGCAAACACGCCCTCGCCGTCGAAGCCGCCATGCGCGCTTGCTCGAAACGCTACGCCGACGGTCCCGCGGATGAAGACGAGTGGGGCATAGTCGGACTTCTCCACGACTTCGACTACGAGATGTTTCCCACACCCGATCAGCATCCCTTTACCGGATCGAACATCCTCTGCGGACGTGGTTATTCTGATCGCATTATTCGAGCGATCCTGGGCCATGCGACTTACACGGGGGTGCCGCGTGACACCGACATGGCGCGAGCACTCTTCGCCACCGATGAACTGTGCGGCTTCCTCGTCGCGTGTGCACTCGTGAGACCCTCTCGCAGTCTTGACGATATGGAAGTGTCGTCAGTGAAGAAGAAGCTCAAGGACAAAGCGTTCGCGCGATCCGTGAATCGCGATGACATCAAGCAAGGCGTCGAAGAATTAGGTGTCGATATCGACGAACACATCCGTTTTGTTATCGATGCGTTGCGACCGGTGCAAAAAGAGATTGGATTGAATAGTGCCTGAGCTCACGAGGCGATCTGTGGTCCAGTGGGCCGGACGGGGTCACCTCGATCTCTGCGCGTAGTCAGTATCGAAGTCAGTACTAAAAGGGAAATGGTTAACAGCGTCGCGAGGACCACGGTGAGAAAAGCCTGGAGTCGCCGGCGTCGCGCGGTGTGACGATAGACGAAGATCGAAGCGAAGATGATCGTTGCCAAGGGCAATAGGAATGTAGACAAAACGAGCAGACCGGGATTCGACAAGGCCTGCCGCGAGAAGACACCCAGCACGAGCGCTATGCACGAACCGGCGCCCACAACTGCCGCGAGCAATGAGGTAATTGCCACGAGCTTCAATCGCATCCCGGCGGAGGATACCACAGGGACGGACCATAAATGATCACCAGAGACGCGCTGATTTGGTTGTCCCGTAAGGAAGGGCTCAAGGATTTCGCGACCAATTTTGGATTTTTCAAAAAACTGACGACTCGTTTTGTCGCCGGCGACAACATCGACGAAACCATTCCGTACATACGCCAGCTCAACTCCGAAAACGCGACTGCTTCGTTCGATCATTTGAATGAGTCGGTGGCCAGCGCCGATGAGGCCGAACAGGAAGTCGCCGAATATCTCAACATCCTCGCGAAGATCGATGAAACTAAGATCCGTTCAAACGTTTCGATCAAGCTCACGCAGTTTGGGCTGGGTTTAGATCCGGAGTTGGCTTACCGGAACGCGCGGCGAGTGGTTGAAGAGGCGCACCGGCGTGGAAATTTTGTCCGGGTCGATATGGAAGATTCGAGTGTCACGCAGGTGACAATCGATATCTTCAAGCGGCTGCGCGCTGAATTCGGACTTAACGACGTCGGGATCGTTTTACAGTCGTACTTGTACCGGACCTTCGCTGATGCGCAGGAGTTGGTAAAGCTGCCGTCTCGCATTCGTATCTGTAAAGGCGCTTACAGCGAACCACCGGAAGTGGCGTTTCCTGATAAGAAAGACGTTGATGCCAACTACGTGAAAGTGATGCAACTACTATTGAGCAGTGGCACTTATCACGGCATCGCGACTCACGATCCGAAAATGATCGACGCGACGATCGACTTCGCCACGCGCGAGGGCATCGGCAAAGAGAAGTACGAGTTTCAGATGCTCTACGGCATACGTCGCGATCTTCAGCACCAGCTCGCA
>JBKPJP010000115.1:0-15912 GCA_046730735.1 Acidobacteriota bacterium
GTAACGCCATCGATCGCTTCGATCCTGCGGCCATGCCCGCCGGGAACGAAGTCGGATCAATGTACGCCGACTGACAACACGGTGACCTTGGTTGCCAACGCAACGGATCCGGAAAACGACCAGTTGCTCTATACATGGTCAGTAACCGGTGGTCGACTCAGTGGTGAAGGCCGCCAGGTAACCTGGGACCTCACTGGTGTGGCCGATGGCACCTATACCGCGACGGTAGAAGTCAATGACGGTAATCAACATACCGCCACCGGCTCTACCACTGTTACGGTTGCGGTTTGCCCGGGCTGCGTCGCTCCGCCGCCGCCGTGTCCGACAGTTTCAGTGAGCTGCCCGAGCGAAGTTGATGCTGGTCAGCCGATTACCTTTACCGCAAGCGTTACTGGCGAAGGTGCACCGACTCCGACCTTCAACTGGTCAGTGTCCGCAGGTACCATCTCCAGTGGCCAGGGAACTTCGACGATCACGGTTGATACCGCAGGCACTGCCGGCCAGAGCGTAACCGCTACGGTTACCATCGGTGGTGTGGATCCGAGCTGCAATGCGACGGCATCCTGCACGACCGGTGTGAAGCCGGAGATTCGGCAACCGACGAAGTTTGACGAGTATGGCAATATCCGATTCAACGACGAGAAGGCCAGACTCGACAACTACGCCATTCAACTCCAGAACGATCCGACGTCAAGTGCGACAATCCTCGTTTACGGAAGCTGTGAGGGTGAAGCGCAACAGCGTGGCGACCGTGCCAAGGATTATCTGGTCAATACGCGCGGAATCGAAGCTGGACGCATCACCGTTGTCGATGGTGGCTGCCGTTCAGACCTGACGGTTCAACTCTGGATCGTGCCGCAGGGAGCAACCGCACCTGCCGCCGATACAGCAGGCAACATCTCGCCGTGCCCGCCTTGTAAGAAGGCTCGTCCGAGAGGCCGTACGCGCAGAGGTGATGAAGAATAAAACTGGTTAGGTTTAGCCTATCCACTTCCAGTCGGGCGATGCCGCAAGCATCGCCCGATTGCTTTTGTGACGAGCTAATTTGTGCAACGAGTGATCGTTAGGCGAGCATCCTAGTTTCGCCCCGAGCTTTTCGCATACAAAGTAAGGAAATTGTAATAAACTAGGGGGTCACGGTGAGCGATGTGCTCCTAACGGTCGAGACCCTGGATGAACTAACGATGAAACGACTTGCTAAGCTACTCCCCCTGGTAATTGCTCTCTTTACACTTTTCTCGGTTGGCATATTCGCAGCCGACGGCGATCCAAACGATCCTTCACTGTATTCGAACGACTGGCGCACGACCGGCCCTCCGGGAGGAGACGTGCGCGCACTGGTAGTAGATCCATCAAATCCGGATCGCTTCTACTTCGGAACGCTTGACGGGCAGATCTACACCTCCAGCGACGGCGGCAAGCGCTGGCAACTGCTCTATAACTTCGGGAAACCGCGACTCTTCGTCGATAACATCATTGTTGATGAACGCAATCCAAAGGTCATCTATGTGGGCGCGCACCGGCACAATCAGCCGGGCGGATTCTTCAAATCCACTGACGGCGGCGTTACCTGGCGCGAGAACGCGCAGTTGAAGAACGAAGCGCTGCACTCGCTCGCACAGTCGGAGGCGGATCCCGACACGCTTATTGCCGGTACTTTTACCGGTGTCTTTCGCTCGGACGATGCGGGTGAAACATGGAAGCAGCTTCCGACGCAAAGCGAGCCCGGATTGATTCACGTTGAGTCGCTCGCGATCGATCCGCGCACCACCAACACGATTTACGCCGGCACATTCTATTTGCCTTATAAATCAGTTGACGGTGGACAAACCTGGAAGTCGATCAAAAACGGGATCATTGACGACTCCGATATCTTTGCGATCGATATCGATCCGCGCGATCCCAATCACATTATTGCCTCTGCCTGCAGCGGCATCTACGAGAGTAAAACCGGCGGTGAGAGCTGGCGTAAGGTTCAGGGTATTCCGTCTCAGTCGCGTCGCACACGCGCCATCCTGCAACATCCTTCAGTGGCCGGAATCGTTTTCGCAGGCACGACCGAAGGTTTCTGGCGCTCTGATAAAGGCGGCGATCCAGACTCGTGGATGGTAACTACTTCACGCCAACTCGAGATCAACTCCATCGCTGTTCATCCTTCACGTCCCGATACGGTTTTTATCGGCACGAACAACTACGGTGTGATGGTGTCGAACGATGGCGGCAAGTCGTTCACTCCGACTAACGGCGGATTCAGCGGTCGTTTTGCGAACGCGATTCTCGCTGACCGTGAAACACCAAATCGCATTTACGCTTCGACCATCAACACTGCTACAGGCGGTGGATTTCTGTTCGTCAGTAACGACAATGGCGAGACCTGGCGTCCATCGATGCGCAGCATGCCGTCGCGACTCATAACCTACGCGATCCTTCAGGATGCGCGTGATGCCAACATAATTTACCTGGGCACAAATCTCGGCGTTTATCGTTCGCTCGATCGCGGCACGTCGTGGTCGCCCGTGTGGGCTGTTGAGAAGAAGGCGCCGGTAAAGAAGACCTCCAAACGTGCGGCAGCTTCGAAGCCGAAACTTCCCGCGAGTTCGCAGCCGGACGATGATTCGGTGATGCAGGCACAGCAGGCACTGACAGCCGCCGGCTATCATCTCGGTGAGCCGGACGGCAAGTCTGGACCAGCAACGACCGTGGCGCTGAAGAAATTCCAGACCGATCGGCATCTGCCTGTAACCGGTAAACTCGACGCGATTACACTCGCGGCACTCGGCGTCAGAAAATCCAGTGACCCGGCAGCGGCGGAAAAAGCTGACTTGATTCTGCCGGACGCAGTCTACGCCCTGGTCCATACAGTAGATCCGAACACTCAGGAGCCTGCAATTCTGGCGGCTACCAACAGCGGACTCTATCGCAGTGTAGATCCCTCTAAGGGATGGTTAAAGCTGTCTTACGGAAGTTTCGATTCCCGCACCACTTGTATTTCGACGGTCGCCAAAGAGCCGGAAACGATCTGGGTTGGAACACCGAGTGACGGTGTTCTGGTGTCGCGCGATAGCGGCAAAACCTGGCGTCAGGCCGACGTGCCTCGCGAAGTGCCGATCAACGTCATTGCTCAGGATCCAAACCGCCCTGACTATGTTTACGTCGGAACGAAGCAGGCGCTCTTCATGTCGCACGATGGTGGTGCGACGTGGAAAGTGCGCGGCGGCAATCTTCCGTTCGGTGATTTCACGAGTATCCTGATCAATCCGCGCAATGGCGACGAGATTTTCGCCGGCAACGCTTACCAGATCAGCGAAATCGGCGGCGGTGTCTTTCGTAGTACTAACGCTGGGTTATCCTGGGCACGAATCGATCCGAAGGGCGGACGCTTGCCGAGTCAAAGAATCTGGGCATTAGCGTTTGATGCTCACGATCAGAACGTGCTCTTTGTCGGATCACATTCGGCGGGCGTTTACGTCGTGCCGCGCACGACAGACTCGATCTCTGCTGCACAGCAGTAACTACTATCGCAAAAGGGCCATCCACAGATTACACAGAATAGAAACATCCGTGTAATCTGTGGATGGCCTTTTGCTACCGTCTTTCCTTGACATGCACTGATTCAGACGTGTACATTGCCGCCCTACCCGGTAAAATGGCGGCGGGTGTTTGTCGGACCAAGCGGGGCAACTACGGCAGGGCGGTAATCGAAACAAATTAGCTCGACAATTCAAATCCAAACGGCTCGCTTCCTCGCCAGCCTTCAACTCCCGACAACGCCAAGGACAATCCAGCTAAAGGCCGCTACACTGTCTGACAGTCAGCGAATACCTGCGCTGATTGTTCCGGCTTAGTGAGGCGCGATAAGATCTAATACGCGCTGAGAGTCACCGGGGCTTACAGGAGTATCAATGTCTAGTGAACAACCCAAGCTGAATAACAGCGAGGCGAACAACAACTCAACCTCCGGCCAGTCAGAGACTGCGCCGCAACAAAACGTTATGGCTTCTCAATCCGCACAGGCAGCAGCAGCACCAACAACCCACACCACTGAATCCGATGAGTCGGACGAATCGCGCTCCAGCGGCGACGTCGATTTTGGACAACTACTCGATCAGTTCGAACAGGAACAGGCCACACTCGAAGAAGGCGAAGTCGTGCGCGGCACTGTCGTAGGTTTAAGTGAGCGCGGCGTCGTCATCGACTTTGGTTACAAGTCGGAAGGCATCGTTAACCCGGCCGAGTTTACCGAGAACGGCCAGCTTACGGTGAAAGCCGGCGACGAAGTGGAAGTGCTCGTGAAGAGCATGGAAACTGCCGACGGGTTGCCGGTTCTTTCGCGCGCCGATGCGGTGCGTATGAAAGCGTGGGACGATCTCGAGAGGGCCTATCGCGACGGCACGAGCGTAAAGGGCCGCGTGATCGATCGCATCAAAGGTGGTTTGCGTGTTGACATCGATGGCATCGCTGCTTTCCTGCCTGGTTCGCAGGTCGATGTTCGTCCCGTAAGAAATCTCGACAGTCTGCGTAATCAGATAATCGAAGCCAAGGTGATCAAGTTGAACCGCAAGCGGTCCAACGTTGTGTTGTCGCGCAAAGCTGTTATCGAGCAGGAGAACACGGGCAGGAAAGATCAAACGTTACAACAGATCGAAGAGGACATCGTCGTCGAAGGACAGATCAAGAACCTCACGGACTACGGCGCGTTTGTCGATCTGGGCGGTGTTGACGGATTGCTGCACGTGACGGACATGTCGTGGGGACGTTTGCAGAATCCGAACGAGTTGTTCCGCGTGGGTGACACGATTCAGGTCAAGGTGCTGAAGTTTGATCGTGACCGCGAGCGCGTGTCGCTTGGTTACAAGCAACTATTGCCGGATCCGTGGTCCAGCGTCGAAGAGCGTTTCCCGGTGGGCACGCGCGTGTCCGGCAAGGTCGCAAGCGTTGCTGATTACGGCGCCTTCGTGGAACTCGAGAGCGGTGTCGAGGGACTGGTTCATGTTTCCGAAATGAGCTGGTCCAAACGCGTCAAGCATCCGAGCAAGGTAGTTAACCCCGGCGACCTGGTCGAGGTTGAAGTGCTCAGCGTGGATCCGAGAGCGCGGCGCATCAGCCTGGGTATGAAGCAGGTGCAGGAAAACCCGTGGCAAACGTTGCACGAGCGTTATCAGGTCGGCACACGCGTACACGGCCGGGTCAGGAATCTCACCGACTTCGGTGCTTTTATCGAGATTGAAGATGGAGTCGACGGACTGGTCCATGTGTCGGACATTTCCTGGTCACGAAGGATCAAACATCCCAGTGAAGTGCTGAAGAAAGGGCAGGAGATCGACGCCGTCATCACGAGCATCGACACTGAGAATCGCAGGCTGTCGCTTTCGATCAAGGATCTCGAGCCGAACGCGTGGGAGAAGTTCACCACCGAACACAAACCCGGCGATGTGGTGCATGGAAAGGTGGCTCGTTTTGCCAACTTCGGCGCCTTCATCGAACTGGACGACAATCTCGAAGGTCTTTGCCACATTTCGGAGCTTTCGGAAGAGCGAGTGGCGAAACCGGAAGATGTGGTCCAACTCGGTCAGGAGATGGACTTCAAGATCCTGCGCATCGATCCCGAAACCAAGAAGATTGGTTTGTCAGCCCGGGCTGTTGGTAAGGACGAGCCGATCATCGATACCAAGATCTATTCGTCTGAAGCCGGCGGCGGCATGGCCTCGCTCGGCGAACTCGCTGACTTCGGCCTGAACAAATCCGACAGCAGCGACGAATAGTCAATCTTTTTAGCCGCAGATTACACGGATTACGGGGATTTCAATCTGCGTAATCCGTGTTCCAAAGTCTTGCTCCACCCGTTCATTTTCTGGTAGTGTACGGAATCATAACCTCGCTATTATCAAGACGTTAATGAGATTCAATGTTTTGAGGACTTGTGGTTTTTGACCCGAACCATTCTTTCAATCAATCGAGGTGATGCATGACAAAAGCAGAACTCGTCGAAGACGTAGCTCGAGCGGCTGAGCTCACCAAGAAGGACGCCGAGCGATTAGTAGAAATCGTTTTTGAAAGCATCATCGAAACCCTCAACCAGGGCGAGAAGATTGAGTTGCGCGGCTTTGGAAGTTTTCGCGTGCGCGAGCGCGGCGCGCGGCGCGGTCGAAACCCGAAAACAGGTGATCCGGTCAGTATTCCCGCGAAGAGAGTTCCGTACTTCAAGCCCGGCAAAGAACTAAAAGAACTCATTAACGACGATAATCCCGGCTCACCCGCACCGGCGACGAGCTCTTCACGACCAATTAGCGATGACACTCGCCAGCCTCCTATTATCTAAGCTGCAAATCAATCGAGGTGCCTGAACTTGGATAGATTGTGGAGTCCCTGGCGCGCCAGGTACATCGCATCAGGCGTTGATGCACAGCGTGACGGTTGTGTGTTTTGCCTGATCGCCCAACACCCTGAAGACGATGAAACTAATTTTGTGTTGCATCGCGCACAGCACGCATTCGTGGTCCTGAATCTTTACCCCTACATCAGCGGGCACCTGATGATTGTTCCTTATTTGCACACGAGCGAGTTTGATTCAACGGCAAAAGAGATTACGGATGAAATGATGGATTTGGCCAAGAAGTCTCAAACCGCTTTACGCGAGGTCTATTCACCGGCGGGTTTCAACATGGGAATGAATCTGGGTGCAGCGGCCGGCGCTGGCATCGTGGACCACATGCACATTCATCTTTTGCCACGCTGGTCAGGCGACACAAACTTCATGACCACTGTCGCCGAGGCACGCGTCCTCCCCGAAGACCTTCCAACGACGTACTCTAAATTGCGACCAAAATTCAGCCGCGGATAACACGGATAAAAAATCCGGATTTTTCTGTGTAATCTGTGGTTATCTTTTGCCGACTTTTCGTGGTACGGCTTCGTCTTCAACTTCGCCGCCGCGGCTGATTGGAACTTCGGAAGGTTTGCTGTAACTGATGCCTCGTTCTTCACTATCCAGGTTTCCGGCGGGGAGTGGTGGCAGTGGTCCAGTGAGGGCTGGTGGGTTGAAGCCGGGGTAATCAATCCGCGCGTGATAGATGGCGGTCAAAGCACTGATCATCGCTTCGCGAATGGTCGTCAACTCCTGCAACGTGACATCACACTCGTCGAGCTGCCCGTCACTAATAATCGCATCGACAATCTTGACCACGATCGCGCGAATGTTCTCAGGATCAGGTCGTGCTAACGAGCGTGCCGCGGCCTCGCATGAGTCGGCCAGCATCATAATCGCTGCTTCTTTGAACTGCGGCTTCGGTCCCGGGTAACGGAAATCAGTCTCGTCCACAGTCTCGTTTGGCTTCGCTTGCGCCTGTGCTTTGCGCAGGAAGTAGTGCAGCGTTCGGGTGCCGTGATGTTGTGGAATGAAGTCGGCGATCTTTTGTGGCAGCCCAATCTCCTTCGCGAGCTTGGCGCCGTACGTGACGTGACTGGTGATGATCTTCGCACTCTGATACGGACGCAGGCGATCGTGCGGGTTATCGCCCTGCTGGTTCTCGACGAAATACTCAGGCGCCGCAAGTTTGCCGATGTCGTGATAAAGCGCTCCGATACGCGCCAGCAGTGGATTTGCTCCGACGGCGCGACAGGCATCTTCAGCGAGTTGGCCCACCGCATGTGAATGCTGATTCGTGCCGGGCGCGCGTAACGCGAGTTGGCCCAGAACCGGAAGGTCTGCGTTTGATAACTCGAGTAGTTTGACGTCGGTCAGTATGCCGAAGAACGATTCGTTGATCGGTAAGCCACCGGCTGCGAATACTGCCGTCAACAAACCACCTGCTACTCCGGCGGCGGCCGCCATCAGAATCGTTCTGAGCGTGAGTGGTTGTTCGGAATAGGCCAGCAGAGCAATCGCCATCACGACGTTTACAGCGGCGACGAGCAGACCCGCGAGCGTGACTGACTGGCGCTCGCGATAGCGCCCGATGCCGTAGATGGCGGCAGAACACGAGACCATCGCGAACAGTGCCTTTTGCATTCCGGTGGGCGCCAGCATGCCCGCGAAAAGCGCGGTGATCATTCCGGTCAGAAACGCGAGTTGAGTATCGACGAGCATCGCGACGAGCAATGCGGCCGCGGCGAACGGAATAGCAAAGTTCCAGATGATCGGATCGTTGAACGGAGCCTGCATTCTCGCTGCCATACTCTCGCCGAATGTGAAGCCCACTCTCATCAAGGCCGTTTGGACCAGGATGGCCGAACCGACGAGTGCGAATGCTTTTTGTTTACTCAAACTCAAAGGACTGCTGCCGCTGCGATGTTCCGCAAATTTCCACGCAGCCCAGTAAACACCAATCACGACCAGTAACAAGCCAAAGAAATTATTCCAGGGCTTGCCGGAATGGCCGGCGCTCTTGATCGCCGCAATCTGAGCGAGCACGGTTGGGGTAACTGTGTCACCCTCGCGTGCAATCACCTGATTGCGTTTCAATGAAACCTCTACCGGTTTGACGCGCCCGGCTTCTGCTTCTCTGGCGCTGGCAGTTGCTGCCTCGTCCAACACCACGTTCGGACGAATCAACGGCACCAATGCGGAGGTTAGTGCCGTCCTTTGTTCGGGAGTCCAGCCCGGCAGGGTGCCGATTCGTAGCTCGAGATTGCGACGTGCCGACGAGAGGGCAGTCATTCTCGTGCGCGGAGCTGGAAAGATCATCTGTCCGGCGCGATTGCGAATATCAACCAGCACTATCTCTTCTTGCAGGCGATCTGCATCCGCGTCGTCGTAAATATAACCCGCGCCCATTTCGCGAATCAGCGACTCGATTCGTTCGAGGTCGGCTTCGTCGAAGTCGTGCGCGATGATCGCTTGCGCAACTGCCGGTCCACCTTCACCTCTCCAGGTGAAAGATTTTTGACCTGACGTAGTTTGCTTCTGAAGATTTTCCCAGGCGGAGCGAAAACTCTGCACGGAGCTTTCGGCGCGGCTTGAATCGTGATTGAAAACAGCGCGAGTCGATTCTCTGGCAGCGGTTTTGCGCCGTTCGGTTTCGGCCTGGTCCACCGCGGTCAGATCGGCTGGGGCAACAATCGACCTGGTGAGCACGTCACCGAGTTGGTAGTTTTCGTTGAGGCTGGAAGCGCGATTCGAAAAGAGCAGGAAAGTGGTGAGAAGAACGAGGACGCTGCAACCGATCAGGAAACGCTGCCAGGGCTTGAATACCATCAGCGGGCGGGTCGCGTAGGCCATAAGCTTATCGCGGGCCTGGCTTAATGGCGTTTTGAATCGTGGACGAAGTCCCATATGGCTTAAGCCGCGGCGAGGTCACGGGCCAATACCGCACCTGTCTTTTCCAGCAGAGCACTCAACGTCGCAGGCTTGATGGCCGAGATGACAACCACTTCACCGCTATCGAGCTGGTGCGCCTGACGAACAGCCGCATTTACGTCCTCGGGCGCAAGCAAGTCAGACTTGTTCAGCGCGAGTATCGAAGGAATCTCTGCCAGATCTAACTCCGCCAGGATCCTTTTTACTGATTGAACTTGCTGTACCCAACGTGGATTTGAAATATCCACAGCATGAATCAGCAAACGACTGTCGCTGATCTCTTCGAGTGTTGCGCGAAAAGCCGACAGCAAATCTGGCGGCAACGCTCGAATAAAACCTACCGTGTCGTTGATGATGACTTCCTGTTCGCGTGGCAGACGAAGCCGTCGCGAGGTCGGATCGAGCGTCGCAAACATCCGCTGTTCGGCGTGTACGTCGCTTTTTGTCAACGCGTTCAGCAAAGTCGATTTGCCGGCGTTGGTGTAACCAACGATCGAGATCACCGGCAACTCTTGTCTCGAGCGACCTTTGCGACGTTGTTGGCGGTGCTGTCGCTGCGCTTCGATCTCTCGCTCCAGACGATTGATGCGATCGCGAACGCGACGACGATCTGTCTCCAGTTTCGTTTCGCCCGGACCTCTGCCACCGATGCCGCCGGCCAGACGCGAGAACGCCGAATCCTGCCCTGCAATCAAACGCGGCAACAGATACTTCAACTGCGCAAGCTCAACCTGAATCTTTCCTTCTTTCGACTGCGCGCGCTGCGCAAAGATGTCGAGGATCAACTGGGATCGATCGATCACTTTCAAATCCGTTGCTTCCGACAGTGACCGCACCTGCGCCGGTGAGAGTTCGCTGTCAAAGACGAGCATGTCGGCGCCGAGTTGCAGCGCGCGAATAATGAGTTCATCGAGTTTGCCTCGGCCGAGCACTGTGCGCGGATCGATTGCCGAGCGACGTTGGATGATCTTGTCCTGGACCATGACACCGGCTGACATGGCGAGCTCCGCGAGTTCGGCCATCGACTCTTCCGCGTCCGCAAGCGAGCCGGTTGCTACGCCGACGAGGATCGTGCGGTCACGCACTTCCGCGCGGCGCGCTGTACGACGATTGCGCGCCATCTCTTCTTCGAGTGAGTTGATCAGCGCCTGAAAGTCGTGGTCGAGTTGTGACGCGACTTTGGGTTCGAGAAAGCCGTACAGTTCCGGAGTGGTGGCGTTGTCGAGCTCACCGGCATGTAGCGGCAAGAGATGTGCTGCGCGCACCAGCCCCGGCAGTCCCGATTCTGCATCGACGTCGATCGCGGCCATGAGATCGAGACGCAGCAGCGCGAGGTCGGTTAAGTCGTCCTGTGTGAGTGGTTCGCCGCGCAGGTGCGTGTGTACACAACGAAGACCGCGAAATCTTCCAGAGGCCACGCGCACGCGTTTGAAATCAGGCAGTTCGATACGGCGGTTGTCGCCGACCATCACGTATTGGATGTGTCCCTGGCGATCGATAAGCGCGCCGACCTGGCGGCGTGTCTCATGAGACAGTTCGCTCAACTGCCGGGCGAATTCAGGTGTTACGATTTGGTCGGGAGGTATACGGCGAGTGTACAGCTTTTCAATGCGCCGCAGTTGATTTGGTTTCAACCCTTGAGTGTTACCTAAAACGCTGCTAATGGACTTATCCTCGCAGGCGCGGATTATAGCACAGAGGGCGGGGCGACCCTGCCGCAGACCGGGCTTTTTGTGCTTCTTCGCGGCTGGCAGTATGATGAACGACTTTTATGACTAACCTCGCAAGAATCCTACGCATTGATCCGGCCTACGGCATACCGGGAGGCGAGATCGTGATCGACTGTGATGGTTTGGATACTGGGGATCTTTCTCGGTGTGCTGTCCTCATTGGCGACTCGCCTGCACAAATCGTGGCGCTGTCGCCCAAACGAGTTCTGGCAGTGGTTCCTGAGACAAAGGCCGGCCGAGTTCCGGTAAGACTGAGTGGCGGAGGCTACTTGAGCGAGGCCGCGTACCTCACAGTCGCTAAGAAACTCGCCGGCGATCTTCATCCCGTTGCCAATCCTGCTTTCGATCCTGACGATGGCGCGCTGTTTGTCACGCGTTCCGGATCGCGCGGCGAGGAGTTGCCGGTCACGCTTTTTCGGATCGATATCAGTGGCGACGTTTCGGAGTATTCGGGAGACATTTCCAATCCGACCGGCATCGCGTTCAGTCCTGATGGCCAGATGTTTGTCACCAGCAGGCATGAAGGTGTTGTTTACAGATTGACGCCGTTCAAGGAAGCGGTCGCGTTTGCGCGTAACCTCGGTATCGCCACCGGCATCGCTTTCGATCCGCAAGGCACGATGTATGTTGGCGATCGCACCGGCACAATCTTCAGGGTCAATGGGATTGGTGAAGAGCGTGCGTGGACGCAGATTGAGCCATCGGTCTCAGCGTTCCATCTCGCGTTTGGTCCGGATGATTCGCTGTATGTAACGGCGCCGACGGTGACGAGTTTCGATTGCGTCTGGCGTATAAATGCGGACGGCGAGATTGATGTTTTCTTCAAAGGGCTCGGGCGACCGCAGGGCCTCGCGTTTGATCGGGATGGAAACTTGTATGTTGCGGCTTCGTTGCGTGGCCGGCGTGGGATTGTTCGCATTTCAGCGGATGGCAGTGATGCGAGAGTGATTGTGGCCGGCGTCAACTTGATCGGACTGGCGTTCAGCGCGACGGGAGAGATGGCGGTTGTTTCGATCGACTCGGTTTACAGTGTGCCAACTCAGATCAAAGGGACACTGCTGCCCGGATAGCGGGAGATTAGTTTCACGCAAAGCCGCAAAGGGTGCGGGAAGGCGCAAAGAAAAGAAAATCGTATCTTTGCGTCAACTTTGCGCCTTTGCGTGAAACTACCTCAGAATGCTAAGTTGAACCACTTTGAGTCCAGAACAACTCATTCCCCAACTGGTGATTTACATGGTGGTGCTGCTGCTCGCGATCTCGGCGCACGAGGCAGCGCACGCCTGGATGTCGCACAAGTTTGGTGACGACACTGCGTACCTCCTGGGCCGGGTCACGCTGAACCCGGTCGCACACACGCATGTCGTCGGCACGCTGCTGATCCCGGTGATGATGTTTATTCTGAGTCACATCAACAGCCCGTTCGCTGCGATTCCCCTGATCGGCTGGGGCAAGCCGACTCCGGTGAATCCACTGCGCTGGCGCAACAAAGACGTCGCGAACATCATGGTCTCGATTGCGGGGATTCTAGCGAATCTTCTGCTCGCCACCATTGCTTTCGTGATTTTGAAGATCATGTTGATGACGAATGTCGACTATCGTCTTTCGGTATCGACCCAGGAACCTATATTCCTGTTTCTCATTCAGATGTTGATCATGAACCTTTCCCTCGCGATCTTTAATTTGTTGCCGTTTCCGCCACTCGATGGCAGCAAGGTGCTCGATAGTATCTTGCCCGCGAGCATGCGACCCGTGTTGGATCTTCTGGAGCAGTACGGATTTATCATTCTATTGATGTTGATGTATGCCGGCTTCCTCGATGTAATCATCTCGCCTGTGATCCGCATCGTCATTGATTTATTGAGGGCCGGAGTCAGATGACGAAGCGTATTTTCAGCGGCGCCCAACCAACCGGCAACGTACACCTGGGCAATTACCTCGGTGCGTTGCGCAACTGGGTTACACTCCAGCACGAGTACGAAAGTCTCTTTTGCATCGTCAACATGCACGCGATCACTGTCCCTCAGGATCCCGCACTCCTTGCTCAGAAAACGAGAGACCTCGCGAGGATCTACCTGGCGGTGGGAATCGATCCGCAAGTCTCAACTGTCTTCGTACAATCGGACGTCAAAGAGCACGCCGAGTGTACGTGGGTTTTGAACTGCGTTGCGCGCGTGTCAGAACTGGAGCGCATGACGCAATACAAGGACAAGGCGCGTAAGCAGCAGGAGAACATTTCCGTTGGACTCTTCGACTATCCGGTTTTAATGGCGTCTGACATCCTGCTCTACCAGACAGATCTCGTGCCCGTCGGTGAAGATCAGCGGCAGCATCTCGAGCTGACGCGCGATCTCGCTATCCGCTTCAATCGCGATTACGGTGAAACATTCAAAATTCCCGAGGCTTACATTCCCAAAGTCGGCGCCCGGATCATGTCTCTCTCCGATCCGACGCGAAAGATGTCGAAGTCGGACGACGATCCAAACGGCTGCGTGTTGTTGATGGACGACGCCGACGCGGTGCAAAAGAAGTTCAAGCGAGCGGTGACGGATTCGGGCACCGAGATTCGTTTCGATGCATCGCGGCCCGCAATCAACAACCTGCTCGAGATTTATCATCTCACTACCGGCACCTCGACGGAGGAAGTTGAAGCTCACTTCGCCGGCAAGGGCTACGCTCAACTGAAGGGCGATCTCGCCGACGCGACGATCGAGTTTCTACGCCCGATCCAGCAGCGCGTGCGAGAGATCACCGACGAGCAACTCGACGAAATCCTGGACCATGGTTGTGAAAAGGCAAGACAGCTCGCGAGTGCAACGTTGGACCGCGTCTTTAGTCTCACTGGTCTGGCCCGCGGAAAGCGTTAAATGGACGAAGAGACCTCCAAAGCCGAACAGCCTAATGCTCCACTGAACGTCGCCGGCGCGGTCCCGCACATCGTCTCCGACGACAACACCGACGATCTCAAAATCCTGCTCGGCGAGTTTGAAGGTCCACTCGATCTGCTGCTGCATCTGATCCGGCAGGAACACGTCAGCATTTACGACATCCCCGTTGCGCGCATCACCGACGAGTACCTGCGCTACCTGCGTGTGATGCAGGAACTCGACATTGCCGTCGCCGGCGACTTTCTCGTGATGGCAGCTACGCTCATCGAGCTGAAGACGAAGATGCTGCTGCCGCGCGATCCGAGCGCGCCGCAGGAAGAGGAAGAGGATCCGCGCAGTGATTTAGTGAACCAATTGCTCGAGTATCAGAAATACAAAGCCGCCGCCGAGATGCTCTGGTCGCGCGCGACTGTCGAACAGGCGGTCTTCAAACGCGCGGAGTTGGAGACCGATAAGAACAACCCGGAAGTAGCGGTTGGTTTGTTCGATCTGCTGAAAGTCTTTCAGGACATCCTGGCGCGACACAAGGAAGAGAAGCTGCTCGAGATCGAGCGTGAAGAGATCTCGATGGCGGAAATGCTCGAACGTCTGCGCAACATGGTGATGTCGTCCGGCGAGCTCAACCTGCGTCTGTTCTTTGAGCGCGCGCGGTCGCGTCGCGAACTGGTGCTGGCGTTCTTGTCAGTGCTGGAGTTGGTGAGAACAACTGAAGTCAAACTATTTCAGCGCGAGACTTTTGGTGACAACAGCGCGCGTGCATCAGGCTAAACGGAGATGGATGAAAACGTAAATCAGGAGCCGCTCGATGAGGCGGCGCTGAATGAAGAGGCGAGTCGCGAACTCGCCGCGATGGTCGCTGAAGCTGAGCAATCAACAGCAACTGATGACGCGGGCGAGGATGAGGGGCCGTTGTCGGCGCCGCAGAGTCAGTCTGAACGCGCCGCGATCATCGAGGCGTTGATCTTCGTATCCGATGAGCCGTTGAGCGTAAAGATGATTGCCGACGTTCTCAAGGAAGATAAACAAGTCATCAGTGAGGCAGTCGCGGCGTTGGCGGAAGAGTTTAATGGGCGCAACGGCGGTTTGCAGTTGCGTGAGGTTGCGGGTGGTTGGCAGTTTGCGACGAAGCCTGAGTTTCACGAGCACGTGCGCGCGTTTCTCAAGACTCGACCCAGTGCGAAACTCACTATCGCATCACTCGAGACGCTCGCAGTGATTGCATATCGACAACCGGTGACCGTGCCTGAGATACTCGAAATACGTGGGGTGCAATCACCTTCAGCTATCAAGACACTGCTCGATAAGAAGTTGATCGTGGCGAAGGGACGTAAAGAAACAGTCGGACGCCCGATGATGTACGGCACGTCGAAGGAGTTTTTGTTGCAATTCGGGCTGAAAGACTTGTCGGAGTTGCCGAGTGTTGAGGACTTCCACGATCTGAGTGGCGGATCTTAAAAGCAGTTTCAAGCAAAGGCGCAAAGTTTACGCAAAGACGCAAAGGGGAACCTCAGATTTATCTTTGCGCCTTCGCGTAAACTTTGCGTCTTTGCGTGAAATATCTGGTTGATATTATGGAGCAGCGTCTACAAAAATTGATTGCCGCGGCCGGGGTGGCCTCGCGAAGGCACGCCGAGGAGTTGATCGCCGCGGGACGCGTGACGGTCAACGGCGAAGTAGTCAAGGAACTTGGCACGAAGGCTGATCCGGAAAAGGATCACATCAAGGTCAACGGCAAGCTCATCAATCCTCAACTTCAGTCTCGCGAAAAAGTCTACGTCCTGCTCAACAAACCGAAGGGTTATCTATCGAGCGTTTCTGATCCGGAGGGCCGCCCGTTAGTGACGGAGTTGTTGCCGCCTTCACTTGGTAAGCTGCATCCGGTCGGACGTCTCGACTTCAACACGGAAGGTCTTTTACTACTCACGAATGATGGCGACTTCACCAATTTCATCACCGCCGCTCGCAATCGCGTCGAGAAAGTTTACGAAGTCAAAGTAAAAGG
>JBKPJP010000116.1:0-1398 GCA_046730735.1 Acidobacteriota bacterium
AACGGAGATCGCGTCACGATCGGCGCCAGTACGCTGCGTTTCGAACAGCCGGTAGAGGAACGGACCACCGACGTTCGTTACGACTACAAGCCGTTGGGCCATACACAGTTGCTGATCTCAGCGAACGACGTGATGTCGACCGTGCTTCGTTCCAAAGAGGAAGTCACGGCGTCGCCGCAACGCGACAAAGTTCTCGAAACGCTGCAACGCAAGGCAAACATCCTCAGCGCGCTCTACGAAATGAGCAAGACGTTGGGCTCGGTCTTTGATTTAAACGCCATTTTCGAAAAAGCGACCGATATTATTTTTCGATCGACTCCGGCGGACCGGGTCGTGGCGCTGCTGGCTGAGACCGACGGCGCCGAAGATGCGAACCTGACACCCATCGCGATGCGCGCGCGCGATAACACGCTCGAGGCGCACGCTCGCAAGCTTTCAATCGGCCGCACCATCACGCGCAAGGTGATGAAGGATCGCGTCGCACTGCTTTCGCAGGATGCTGCTTCTGACGAACAATTTGCGGGTGTGGATTCGATCGTGTCGCAGGGTGTGCGTTCGACGATTTGCGCGCCGCTCGTGGCTGAGACACGCGTTCACGGTGCGCTGTATGCCGACCGTCTCGATCCGTTTGCGGCGTTCAAGCCGGATGATTTGGAGTTGATCAGTGCGGTAGCCGCACAGACGGCGATCGCCGTTGAGAATGCGCGTGCTCACGAACGGCTTGCGCGCGAGGAAGTGGCCCGTGCGAACTACAGCCGGTTCCTGCCCGAGTACGTCGTGAAGCAGATGCTCGACAATCCCGAGTCGTTCAAACTGGGCGGCGTGAGTCAGACCATCACGATCTTGTTTGCGGACATTCGCGGTTTCACGCGTATCTCCGAACACGCGGCGCCGGAAAAAATCGTCAATCTGCTGAACCGTTACTTTTCAGCCATGACGGACATCATATTTGCGCACGGCGGAACGCTTGATAAGTATCTCGGTGACGGGTTGATGGCCCTTTTTGGTGCGCCCACCACGACGCCCGACGATGCATCAAATGCACTGAACGCGGCCGTAGCCATGCAACGGCGCATGCTGGGAATCAATCGCGAGTTGCGGGACGAAGGTTTTCCGGAGATTGGGGTCGGCATGGGCATGCACACCGGCGACGTGATTGTTGGTTATATAGGTTCGGAACGGCGCTCGGAATATACGGCCATCGGTGATACGGTCAACACGTCGTCACGACTCGAATCCAATGCCCGTGGCGGCGAGATCTTAATCAGCGATGCCACTGCACAGGCAGCGCACAGCCGCTACAAGTTAAAACCACGCGAGCCGATCATGGTCAAGAATCGCCAGCAACCCGTAAAGCTTTGGGAAGTTGACTGGCAAAGAGCAAGCGGAGCTTTTTAG
>JBKPJP010000117.1:0-2379 GCA_046730735.1 Acidobacteriota bacterium
TCGCCTCACGCCGCGCGATGCGAATCGAGGGATTAGGTGAAGTGCTGGCAGAGCAACTCGTGGCCGAGGAGCTGGTGAAAGACGTGGGTGATCTTTATTCACTGACGCTCGAACAGGTCGCCGCTTTGCCGCGCATGGCGAAGAAGTCGGCCGGTAATCTGTTGGCGCAGATCGAAGCCAGCAAGTCGCGCGATTTATCAAACTTGATCTTTGCACTCGGTATTCGACACGTCGGCGAGCGAACGGCGGGCATTCTGGCGCATGAGCTTGGCTCGCTCGATAAACTGATGGCTGCGACCGTTGAGGAACTCGATGCGATCCCTGAGATTGGTTTGACGGTGGCCGAGAGTGTGCACGACTGGTTTGGCGATGAAGGGAATCGCGCGCTTTGTGATAGGCTGCGCGCCGCGGGTGTCAGGACGGAAGCATCTCGTAGCAGTGGTGGGGCAGTTGATGAACGCTTTGCAGGGAAGCAGTTTGTTTTGACGGGGACGCTCAGCACGTTCAGTCGCGATGAAGCACGGGCGCTGATCGAAGCGCGAGGTGGTCGAGTGAATTCGTCGGTGAGTAAGAAGACGGACTATGTCGTCGCGGGCGAAGCAGCAGGATCGAAACTCGACAAAGCACAGTCACTCGGCGTCACCGTAATCGACGAAGACGCATTCAAAGAGATGTTGGAGTAGCCACAAAAGGGCACACAAAACATGAGCAGCGCAGAACCAACCACGAAGAATCTAAAATTGCTTTACACGCTCTTTTGCGACGACGTCCGGCTCGAGGTCGGAAACAAGCTATCGTTCATGGGGATCTTCCATAACATCATCGTGCAGCAACTGCCCGTCTCGGTATTCAAAATGGCCATTGTGAATCATTGGCAAGGGCAGGGAAGTTATCTGTCCGAAGTACGCATCCTCACTCCCGATCGCCAGCATGCGGTGGTCGTATCACAACCCACACCTTTCGAGATTGCTACCGGCGGATATGCCGACAACATCAGCTTCTTCGTGAACGTGACGTTCCCGGTTTCCGGTCGCTACGTTGTTCAGACGTTGATTGACTCGAATTTATTTGAGGAGCAGATGTTGTTTGTGTCTGACGTTGGTGAGGCCGAACTCGTCGGCGCGTCTGAAGCGGTGAACTAATAATGACAGAGGCGGCCACGAGGACCGCCCCTGGGAAAAACGCCGGGCTGGGGAGCCTAGCCTACGTCAATCTTGAAGAGTTTAATTTTGGAATTAAGAGTTGTTGCTTTAATTCCAAGAAGCCTTGCTGCCTTCGCCTGATTTCCACCAGTTTCTGACAGCGCCATCTTGATCAGGTGAGTCTCGAACCGCTGTACTTCATCGTAAAAGTCGATTCCGCCGAGGATGTCCAACGGTTTGAGTCTGGTTGCTTCCTCAGTGAAAGCCTTGTCACGTGCCAGCGTCTCTGCCTCTGCCAACAGTGCATCAGCCAGATCGACGACGCGCTGAATGCGGTCGCGATCCGGTCGCTCAGCAAGTTTCAAACGCACCGTTCTCTCAGGCAGTGAGCTGGGCACACCGGTATGTCGTAGGTTATCGGTTTCCATCAAAGCTGCTTGATCGACGTTCATTAAATACTCCCCTTTCCGAACTGGACCTCTACTACTCAAAACACCATCCTCCGAAAATCCGTGACAATTATTTTTTTGGCAAAAAGAAAATAGGCCCCATAGGATTTATAGGACCTATCTTTCTCTACGAACTATCAGTGAATTTTGTTTGGTGCGGATGAGAGGACTTGAACCTCCACGATGTCACCATCACAGGCTTCTGAGACCTGCGCGTCTGCCAGTTCCGCCACATCCGCAAGAGCCGGGTAGGCCATTATGCGAATGCATCCAGGGAGTGTCAAGAATGGCTCTCTTTGACTGATACCTCTGCGTTCTCTGCGTCCCTTTGCGCTCTCTGCGTTTATTTGTTTTTCAACGCAGAGTTCGCAGAGGGACGCAGAGAACGCAGAGATCTTTGCCATTAGCGGCGATGACGCCAATTACGATCTTGGTCCCAATCGCGGTCACGACTACGACGCCTGCGCTCCCATCGGTCCGAGTCGCGGTCGCGACGATTGCGCCCGAAAACGTTTGTAATACCAAAGCGTGATCTCTGGGGACCGCGACCGTCCCAACGCCCGTCACGCGCGTCATGGCAGTTAACGAATTTCGAACACTTCTTGCCCCAGTTCGAGGCTCTGCGACCGCGTCCCTGGGCGTTCGCATCAGTTGATACAGCAAAAATCATCAACAGGGTCAGCGCCACGATTCCAAACAAGTTCGTTGAAGTTGAAGGTTTCATTAAGTTCCTCCTTAAATTTACACCGGCCAATGAGGGTTACGGGCCGCAATGGGCTACCATAGCA